>JACRCH010000078.1 GCA_016219115.1 Deltaproteobacteria bacterium | reverse complement strand
CTTGAACTGCCCCTTGTGTTCGTCCTTATGGCAGTCGTCGCACTTCTTGTAGCTCAGGTTTTTGAAGCGGCCGTTGGTGTGGCATTTCTCGCAGGCCACCTTAAGGTGCCTGCCATCGAGCCTGTACCCCTTATATTCGGGTGAGTTGTGGTCAAAGGTCAGGGTCTTCCAGCCCCTGGTCGAGTGGCACGACTCGCAGGATTTGCCGGGGTACTGCCCCTTGTGAGTGTCCTTGTGGCAGTCCAGGCAACCGGCGTTCTTTACAGGCTTGTACCTGCCGCCTTCGTGGCACTTGGCGCACTTCACTTCCATGTGTTTGCCTGTAAGGGAGTAAGCGGAGCCGGTCTTGTGGTCGAACTTCGCTATATCCTTCCAGCCCTTGACGCTGTGGCACTTAGAGCAGTCCTGGCTCAACTGTTTCTTATGTTCGTCATTGTGGCAGCCGGCGCACTCCTTCGAGGCCCCGGTGTAGACGCCCTCTTTCTCGTTCTTGTGGCATTTGACGCAGGCGACTTTAGCGTGCTTATCCCTCAGGAGATAATCCGTCCTGTCGTGCTCGAAGTTCTCCTTGTCCACCGTGATCATTTTGTAAGACTTGCCCCTGTGATCGCTGTGGCACTTTACGCACTCGCCCTTGAATTTGGCGTGGATCCCCTCGCCGCTCTTTATCCTTTTGGCGAGCTTGTCGTGGCACTCGAGGCATTTGCCGTCCGGGACGCCTCCGCCCAGTTTGTGGCACTGCGTGCAGTTGGTGATCCCCTCGTACCTGGCGTGAGCCTTCGCGAGCTCCCCGGGGCTGATGAGGGAGTCGACCCCGTCCCTGGCGAACGCGGTCGAGCACAAAATGAACAATGCTATGAAGAGGACTAACTTTTTCATCAATCTCCCTGGTGGCGCTGAAAAAACAATACTCTAATGCCGTAACCGGCTGTATGCCGGATAAAAGGTCTGGACGGGCGCGGGGGTTCTAAGATTATTTAAGAGTTGAGGGTCTTGCGTTATCAATGCGCGGCCCTGAATATGTAGTAGACTATTATGTGCATGAACATGATGAGAAACATCACTATCGCCAGCGGCACATGGAGCACATGCCAGTGGTGAAGAAGCTTGTGGGTGGTGACGAGCATGCTTTTACGCCTTATAAGGGCGGCCTTGCTTTCAAGCAGCGTTATTATCTCGTCCCTCTCCGCGCGCCCCAGATGATAGCGCTTTCTCAATACCCTTCCGAGGCTTAAAATCTTGAAGTAATTCCTGATATCGGTCCACATGAGGAAAAAGAGCGCTGAAAGCGCGCCTCTCTCCCTGACATCGACCGTGCTTATCGACTTCAGGAGGTTGGAGACGCGTCTTCTGTCCCTGTCCGTATCGTTCGACTCGATGGAAAATTCCCCTCGCGCCTTGTCCATGGCGTTAAGGAACTTTCCGGCTTCGGTTATGCCCAATTCGCCAAGGAGGTTTGTGATGCTGACCTTCTTTAACTTCCTGCCGATCTCGATGTCGATGTCGGCCACCGAGCTCTCGATTTCCCTGACCCCGAGCTCCGCGCCGTTTATGTTTCTGGGTATCTGCACATAGATATACCTGCCGAGCACGCCGAAGACCATCGTCACTATCATGCACCAGAAGCTCGTGGCCACTAGACCGTGGAGTTTGAAGGTGGTATGAAAGGTCACAAGGATGGGCCCCATTATACCGAAGAACATGTGAGCCGAGAGCCAGTGGCGCATGGAACCGAGACGGCCTAAGGCTACAACCCTCTTTCTGACGCTGTACAGCATCATGACGACCATCATCGCCGAGCCGGCCCAGCCGATAGGGTGCCATATCCCCTTGCTCGGCTCGTAGAGTATCGGGTAGTCTCTCATGAAGCCCGTCCTGTGGATGAAGCTCAAGATACTCCAGGCCGGGAAGAACTTCTCGGTCACGCTCTCATAGGCGCCTGACAAGACCGCTATCATGGCGAGTACAGCGAGAAAGGACTCAAAGGCGTAAGCGTTTTTCGCGACCTTCGCTTTCCCGGCCGCCACACCCTTCAGCGCCGCTTCCCTGTTCCCCGCGGGTATTGCTGCGTTCACCTCTGCCACTACTATTGCCTCCGACTTTTCAACAAGGTCTTTGACCGACTCTTTTGAAAAAAGATTTAAATAATGTACATAGATATACAACCTATTCGTACTTTCAGGATGTAACTTGAATTACAAAAATTATTTTTTTAATGAACTGTCGGTTTTTTCAGGGGACTACTGACACATGGAAAGGTAGCGGCTGGAGCGAGTGATGCTTCGGACAGGTATCTGTAGTCCGCGGCGCTACGCTTCGGAGGCCGGAGGGCTCCCGGTCTCAAAACAGTTGATGAAGGCTATGCTGTTTTAGTGAGATTGTCCGGAAAGGAGGCGCGTAAATATATCTAACAGGATGCTGAAAAAGTCCTTCCATGGTTTTTTCAGCAAAGGTTTGTCTGAAGTGAATTGCAGAACGTTGTTCTGCCTGGCAAGGAAATCTTACATTTCTATCACTCGCCTTATGCCGCCCCTATGAAGGGGCCGCAGACGGCGAGCAGCACAAGTCAGCCAAATCTCACAAATTGCTTTTTTAGCGTTGGTTCGCCAGAGATTTTATTTACAGCCTGGCAAGCCAAATAATAGGGAGTGCATTTTAAATAACATTGAAAAACAGCCTCGCAATTGCACTCCCCTTTGGGAGTGGCTGGTAAGGAATATTCCATTTGTATAGCTCGCCTTATCACTTCGTGAGTCGGCGAGCACCCGGTGGATAACCCGTCCATGGATTGCCCGACCCACCCGTTGGGTGGGTCGGGCTGTTTTTCAACAGCCTGCTAAAACTTTCAGAAAGACAGCTTTGCGTTAAAGGTCATCTCTTCTCGATACCGAACTCCTTCATCCTCCTCCACAGAGTAGTCCTGCTCATCTTGAGTCTTCTAGCGCAGTCGTTATACTTCCAGCCGGTCTCATCGAGGGCCTTGATGATGATCTCTTTTTCGAGGGCCTTCAACGGCTCCGCCTCGTTTATGACCCTTCCCACGAGGTCCCTGTTCCGGAGGTCCTTTGGGAGGTGGACCGGGTTTAAAGTCTTGCCCTGGCACCTTACGAAAGCGTGTTCTATGATATGCTCGAGCTCACGGATGTTTCCAGGGTAGTCGTACTCCATCAACAGCTCCATGGCGGCCGGAGAGAGATTGGTTATCCCCATCGACATCTCCCTGTTGAACTTCTCGATGAAGTGCTTCACCAGAAGAGGTATGTCGTCTTTCCTGTCGCGCAGCGCCGGCAGCGTTATCGGCACGACCTTGAGCCTGTAGAAGAGGTCTTCCCTGAACTCCCCTTTTTCTACGGCAGCCTTTAAGTCCTTGTTCGTGGCGGTTATCACCCTGACATTGACCTTTATGGTCTTGCTCCCGCCGACCCTCTCGAACTCGCCCTCCTGCAAGACCCTCAAAAGCTTCACCTGCGTGTGTGGGGTGATGTCGCCGACTTCGTCAAGAAAGAGCGTCCCTCTGTCGGCAAGCTCGAACCTCCCGGCCTTATCCGACACCGCCCCGGTGAAGGCCCCCTTTACATGGCCGAAGAGCTCGCTTTCCAGCAGGCCCTCCGAGAGGGCGGCGCAGTTGACCTTTACGAAGGGGCCGCCGCTTCTCGGGGAGTTATGGTGTATGGCGTTGGCGATAAGCTCTTTTCCTGTCCCGGTCTCGCCCTCGATGAGGACCGTGGCCTTTGTCGGGGCGACCTCCCTTAAAAGCTCAAAGACCTCGTGGACCCTGTAGTTCTTACCGATGATCTTTTCAAACGTGTACCTGCCCTTGAGTTCGTCCTTCAATTCCTTTATCAGGGATACGTCCCTGAATATCTCTATCCCGCCGATGACATTGCCGTTCTTGTCCTTCATGAGCGCCGTATTGATGGACAGGGTAAGGGACCTGCCGTTCCTTTCAAGCGAGACCTCGTAGTTGTAGAGGTGCTCGCCGGTCTTTATCGTCGAGTTTATGAGGCACCCGAAGGTGCAGCCGGAATGGCCGAATATCTCGCCGCACTTCGCGTTTGAGAGCAACTCCTCGGCGCCGACACGCCCGAGTATCTCTCTGGCGGCGCGGTTGACGAAGAGTACCGAATGGTCAAGACCGATTACTATTACTCCGTCGGCGATGCTGTTTAGTATCGTATCGCTGTTTATATCGAGATAATCGTGTACACTACCGGTGTCCTGGTTCCCGTACGGTTTTACCGGAACGCTCGTAACTTCTCTCCCGTCATCCTTCATCACGCAACTCCCTCCAAAGACTCTTTGAAAATTCCTCTGTTAAGGCCCACGACAGCCCCGTTTCAATTCGAAACAATGTTACCATTTTGGAACGGTCAAAAACAGGAGAAATATCATAATTGAAGAAAAGACCCCCATCAGGCCTGGACCTGACGGGGGTTAGGTGAGTTTTTGAGGCGGGTATCTAGGGATAGGATGGGTATAAAAATCCGGGACTCTCCGGAAGCTTTGATCTAGTTTTAACTGTGTAGCCCTCTTTATGATAACGTGACTGCCGATTCACCTCGGTTAACCTGACGACATTATAGTTATCTATGAATGAACCACCCGCGGCAAGCTCCGGGGTATCAAACGAACAAAAAGAGGTTGTTCTCGATCCGCCGTACGCCAGTACCCCCTCCCTTGATGGGAGGGCTGGGCTCCCGTTGCGCTCTTCCGATGCAACGGGAAGCGGGGAGGGTGAAAATATTTTTTCACCCCCACCCTTCCCTCCCCCATAGAGGGGGAGGATTTTACAAGGAAACCCTGTCAAGCTACAGGAAATTTTGTGATTAAAGCGGGGCTTGGACACTGCTGAGTTTTCACCGCTTTTAACCGAAGATAAGCTGTATCCTCTGCGCCTCGAGTATCCCCATGACCACCAGGGTCACGAAACCTGCTATAAAGACTATCCCGTCCAAAGTGAAAATCGTCTCTTTCATAATTTACCTCCTTTGACCCTTCTACCGTTTCATTTGATTCCGTTCATCATTCCTGCAAGTATATCTTTCAATAAGCGTGCCAAACTACTATATATGCCCTAACCTCTTGTTTTTCCAATATAATATTAAGCATTCAAAAACACCTTAAAAATGCCCGTTTTGCTCAGAAATGCAACATAAATGAGGAGTGATGTTAATTGTTATTATGACTCAGCTAGTTGCAGGCAATTTTCAAAAAAGAAACATTTTTCAACATTGAACTGGGTGCAACGGCCACTGTGCTCGTAACCTATTGATTATGAAAATAATTCATTGCACTATATAAAAAAGTCATACGCAGATTGAGATCAAGTCCGCAATTCCGGCTACGGGAGAAAGGATAGCAGGCGGTTCTTTTTCAGGTACCGGTTGGAAGACCGTATCGAGAGGAATGAGGAAGGCTAAAAAAAAGGGGGCAGGCCATGCGGCTTGCCCCCGCAAAACTGAGTTGTGATTAATGCTTCTCGTCTTTTTTTGCCGCCTCTTTAAGCTCCCCGACAAACATCTCCATGTCGGTTGAGTGCATGGCGCACGCCATCGATATCGGCTCTCCGCCGAAGGCCGGGCAAGAAAAGCATCCCGAGCCGAAGTGTTTAGTAAATACCGCTTTCGTGGAAGGCCATTTCGTGGTCACTTCCCCTGTTGTCATATTACCGCTGATGTTATCCAGTTCCGACATAAAAAAGCCTCCTTATTTGTTTTATATCTTCGCTTTCGGTCACTCGCCGTTATAGATCATATTTTACATGACATTACCCTATCCATTATATGATTTTCATCATAAAAAACCAAGGTTTTCTGTAAAGTCCTTCTAAGTCTTCAGGCCCGACAGGTCCAGCTCAAGACAACTTTCTTCCTCAAGCCATTTAAGCCTTGTATTAAGCTCCGAAGAGAGGGTCTTCATCTTGATGGCAATCTCCTCTGCCAAAAACCCCCTGGCCGAGCGCGCCTGGAACCTTATGATCATCGTAGGGTACAATAGCAGCCTCTGTAGCCGCGCCCCGTCGGTCTCGACGATAAATACGAACGACTCGTCGTTACGCTCCACCTCATCCACCGCGTAGTCGTCTATAAAGTCTCCGGCGCCGTATATTATTGGCCTTCCCCTGTAGAGCTCCACGCCCTGGAATACATGGCACGAATGGCCGAAGACGATATCGGCGCCGGCGTCTATCATCGCGTGGGCTAATGGGATATGCCCGGGAACGGGGCGGTAGCCGCGGTTGGGTCCCCAGTGAGGCGATACTATCACGAGGTCGGCCTTCTTCTTAGCCTCCCTTATCTTATCCATAAGCGTTGCGGTCCGGGGGTCGTTAAGGTCTGCGGGTAGGTAGTAGACGCCGGGGGTCTTCTCCGTAGCCTCCCACCCCGGTTCGTTGTCGGTAAATGACATAAGCGCTACCCCCACCCCCGATGCCTTAAAATAAACCGCGCTTGAGGCCTCCCTGATGTCCGCTCCAGCCCCGGCCCTCTTTATCCCCGAGGCGTCGAGTGAGTTGAGGGTGTCGGCCAGGGCATCGGGGCCGAAGTCCAGCGAGTGATTATTAGCCAGGGTCACGGCCGTTATCGCGGCCTTAGTGAGCGCCTCGATATTCTTAGAGTCGGTCCTGAAGTGGAATGCCTTTCTTGAGGGCTCCCGGCGCTCTCCCCTGTCCGAGATGACGCACTCAAGGTTACATACGCTGGCGTCGGCGGATTTAAAGAAGGGTATGGTGTCTCCCCAGACAAACTCCACCGGCTTTTCCCTAAGTCTGTCGTTAACGAGCCTGCCGAGCATCACATCGCCGACCAGAACCAGCCTCATCAAGAGTTTCCTTCAGGAGTTTTTAATCACAAAATTCCCTGTAGCTTGCCCTTGTAAAACCCTCCCCCTCGATGGGGGAGGGCGGGGGTGAAAAAATGTTTTCACCCTCCCCGCTTCCCGTTGCATCGGAAGAGCGCAACGGGAGCCAGCCCTCGCAATCTAGGGAGGGCTGGGTTTAAGGAGATACCCCGCTAGCCTTGCTAGCGGGGAGGTTCATTGCAGCCAACGGATAAGATATCCCGTTTTCAGGCAAAGGCCCGCCGTTTTCAAGAAAGGCCGGGAAAACCCTCACCGCTTAAAGGCCTTAAGCCCCTCAAGAGGAGCAAAGATACGCCGTGGGTTATTCGCCCGCCCGGGCCTTTTTGGACCCGACGCGGTCTCTTACTTTTTTAAAGACCCCTCCGAGATCATCGAGGAGCGAATACGCCACCGGTATGACGACGAGCGTGATAATGAGGCAGAGCGCCTGGCCGCCGACTATGACGATCGCCATCGAGGCCCTTGACGCGCTGCCGTCGCCGCTGCCGAAGGTGACGGGCAGCATACCGGCGATGATGGCGAAAGTGGTCATGAGGATCGGCCTCAGCCTCACCTTGTTGGCGAGTATCTGCGCCTCAAACCTCTCCATGCCCCTGCCCCTCAGGGTGTTGGTATAGTCTACCTGGAGGATCGCGTTCTTCTTGACCACGCCGATGAGGACGAACATGCCCATGACGCTGTAGATGTTCAGGGTGTTGCCGGCGAGTATCAGGCTCAGGATGCCGAACGGGATCGAGAGGAATATCGATACCATTATGGAGACGGGATAAACGAAACTCTCGAACTGCGCCGCCAGCACCATGTATATGAATATGAGGCTCAAGACGAAGGCTATAAGGAAGTTAAAGAACGCCTCCTTCATAAGCTTGCCCCTTCCGAGGAACGTCGTAGAGTACTCTGGAGGGAGGTTCAGTTCCTTTATCGCCTTTCCGGCGTCGACCATCGCCTCTCCCAGCGGCTTGCCGAAGAGGTTCGATATGACCGTTATCTGTCTCTCCTGCGAGTAGCGGTCGATCTGGCCGGGGCTCATGCCCGGGGTGAGCGCGGCGACGTTATCGAGCTTTACGAGCCTGCCCTCGTTATTCGGCACCGTGAGCCGCTCGATCGACGGGGCGTCCTTCCTGAAGCCGGGAAGCAACCGGAGCCTCACGTTATACTGGTCATCGCCCTCCCTGAAGAGAGTCACCTTCTCCCCGCCTACCATCGTCCTTAACCCCGACGCGATG
Source organism: Deltaproteobacteria bacterium (assembly GCA_016219115.1). Taxonomy (GTDB): domain Bacteria; phylum Desulfobacterota; class GWC2-55-46; order GWC2-55-46; family GWC2-55-46; genus JACRCH01. Next base: position 2,526 of record JACRCH010000078.1, on the reverse strand, counting down.
GATTCGACCTTGACTCCGAGGTCCGAGGCCTTCTTCCTGTCTATGCGCACCTGCACCTCCGGGTGCCTCATGGCCTGTCCCGTGTCCGTGTCGACGAAGCCAGGGATGCTTTTGAACTTCTTTATGAGCCTGTCGGAATATTCGTCGAGCTTTGAAAGCTCCGGGCCCCTTATGACCATGTTGAAAGGGGTAGCCTTGAAGCCTCCGCCGGAGATGAGGTTGATGATCTGTACCCCGGTCCTTAAATCCGGGTACTTCAACATCATCTTGCGGGCCTCCTGCATTATGTCCTTCTGAGACCTCTTCCGTTCCGATAGATGCTTCAAGCCGACATATATCGAGGCGTCGGTGACATTGGAGAGGTACTGGCCCCTTACGCCTATCGTTGTGAAGACGCGCTCGACCTCTGGTATCCGCTTGAGATCGGCCTCTATCTTTTTGAGTACCTCGTCGCTTTTTTCAAGCGACGACCCCGGAGGCGTTTCTACCGTCACCTCGAACTCGCTCATGTCGTCATCGACGATGAACTCTGACTTGACGGTCTTGCCAAGCGGCACGACCGAGAAAAGTATGGCTGCGGCGGCTATCGTAACGATCAGGCGGTGCTTGAGGCACCAGCCCAGAAGCCCCAGGTACGCCCCCTCCATCTTCGAATAGGCCCGCGAGTTTTTCGACTCCTTCTCCCTGCCCTTTACCTTAAGGAGCCTCGATGAGAGCATCGGGGTCAGGGTGAACGATACCAGAAGGGAAATCATGATGGCGAAGGTGGCCGTAAGGCCGAAGCTCTTCCAGAACCTTCCGACAAGGCCCGACATGAAGGCCACGGGGAGGAATATGACGACAAGCGACAGGGTCGTTGCCATGACGGCAAGGGCTATCTCCTTCGTGCCGTGGATGGCGGCCTCCACCGGCCCCCTGCCCTCCTCCTCCATGTGCCTGAAGATGTTCTCAAGGACGATTATGGCGTCGTCTATGACTATGCCGGTGCAGACCGACAGGGCCAGAAGCGTCATGTTGTTGAGAGTGAATCCCATGAAACGCAGGAGCGTGAAGGTGGCGATGATGGATGTCGGTATGGCCAGGGCCGCTATAAAGGCGGTCCGCAGGTTCCTTATGAAAAGCAGTATGATGATGCTCGCGAGTATCGAGCCGAGTATGAGGTGCTCCTCGACCTGCGATACTGACTTCTTGATGAACTTCGACTGGTCGGTGACGATCTCTATCCTTATGTCCGGAGGCAGCGTTGCCTTTATCTCGTCGAGCTTCTCCTTGACGCTGTCTACGACCTTGACCGTATTGGTGCCGGACTGCTTTCTTACGAGGAGGGATACCGCGTTGTTGCCGTCGAGCCTTGACAGGGTCCTGGGCTCCTCTTCCCCGTCCTCGATCCTGGCGATGTCCTTGAGGCGCACGGGGGCGCCTTTGTAGTCCGCCACTATCAGGTCGTTGAAGTCCGAGACCTTCTCGAGCCTGCCCATCGTCCGCAATCCCTCTTCGCGGCTCTCCCATGTGATCCTGCCGCCGGGGACCTCGACGTTCTGCCTCTTAAGCGCGTCCTTTACGCTTACGACGGAGAGGTTGTAGGCCGAAAGCCTGTCGGGGTCTATGAATACCTTGATCTCCCTCTTCCTGTCGCCGACAAGCGTTATGGCGCCGATGTCCTTTATGACCTCGAGCTGCCTCTTTATCTTCTTGTCGGACAGTTCGGTTATCTCCCTCGCCGAGCGTTTCCCGGAGACTACTATCGACATTACGGGGGAGGCGTCCGGGTCGAACTTCTCTATGACCGGCGGGTCGGTCCCGGCAGGGAGAGCGCCGAGTATGGTCGATACCTTCTCCCTCACCTCGTTGGCGGCTACGTCTATGTTCTTCTCAAGCAGAAACGTGGCGAATATCTGGGACTGCCCCTCGATGGTCGTCGAGCGGAGTTCGTCTATGCCGTTTATGGTGTTGACGGCCTCTTCGATCCTCTTGGTTATCTGGCTCTCTATCTCTTCGGGGCTGGCGCCCTCGAGCCTGGTCGTGACTGTGATGGTCGGCAGGTCGACCTTCGGGAATACGTCGAGCCCTAGCTCCCTGTATGAGGCGAGCCCCATTACGACAAGGCTCATGATTATCATCGTCGCGAAAACCGGCCGTTTGATGCAGATCTCGTATAGTGACATCGCTTTATCTTTAGTTTGGCTTTAAGGTTTTATTTTTTAAGTCCGCAATGCGCCGCAGTGGCGCTCCGGGCATCCGTTATTTCTTCACTTCGTTCCCGGTGTTTACCTTCGCGCCCTCATACAGTACCGACAGGTTCGTCGTGGCCACTGTCTGACCGGGCTTGATACTGTTTACAACCTCGACAAACCCTCGGTCCCGGACGCCGGTATTTACAAGTTTCTCCCTTGCCACGCCGTCTTCGATGACAAAGACCTTGGTTATGCCGACGAAGATATAGACCGCCTCCGTTGGGACGAAAGGCACGCCCTTCTCCACATTCGTCAGTATCATCCCCTTCGCGAAAAAGCCCGGCTTCAACAG
>JACRCH010000076.1 GCA_016219115.1 Deltaproteobacteria bacterium | reverse complement strand
TCCGCCCGACGGCACTGAACCTTTCCAGAAATTCAACCCCACCGTTAGACTTTCAGTAGAATGATGGGCATACCGCTGTGTCATCCTGATATCCTTAATGCCCAGGTAACTTTGCAACTGTGTATATGTGCACCCCCGATCTAATCAGGCGGGTTGCAAAGGTATGCCTCAGATCGTGAAATCCGGAGTGACTTATCAGCGTGTTTGTCAAGTTAAGTCGTTCTGTGAGACCGGCCTGTCGGATGCAAAAGTTTTAATTGACAATACCTGTTTTTTTAATTAATATTTTACTTCATTTTTAACGGTAATATCCTCTCCCGCGGGCAGTTAAATCGGCCCGGGAAAGGCGTGAAATGACCGTTTAACGCAAGCGTTGCCAGATTGAGTTAAACTCTAACCGGCAACTTGAATCCCCATTCATCCTCCAGCTTAGACAGGTATTACATTGATTCCGAGACGCTCTTATTTGCTGATAAGTATAGCGGCAGTCGTGTTTCTTTTTTGTTTTCACGGCTCATTTTCCGCCGGAGCCTTTGAAAACACCCTCTCCAAATCCAGTTCCGAAGATCTACAGCCAAGACCCAGGCCAAGAGTCCCCGCGGAATTAAAAAAACTTGATATCCCGGTCTCTCAGGAGAATTTGAAAGAGCTGCCTGAGGAAATTTCTCCCTTTGAGGAGTACGCCCGCGATAAAGGCGCCAAACTCAAGCAGTTCGGCTATGACCTCTTCAGGGGGGTCCCCTCCACCTTCGCGCCGGTCGATGCGGTCCCCGTAGGCCCTGACTATGTGCTTGGCCCCGGCGACCAGCTCGTCATAAGCGTATGGGGCAAGGTCATGGATGAGTACTCTCTCCAACTCGACAGGGAGGGCAAGGTCAACTTCCCGCTTGCCGGTATTCTGAACCTCGCGGGGCTCACTTTCTCCGAAGCCAAAAAATTCCTTGAGCTTGAGATGAGCCGGTACTACAGGCCCTCCGAGGTCAAGATGAACGTCAGCATGGGGGCCTTGCGTTCGTTACGCATCTTTGTCGTAGGCAAGGCGCAGCGCCCGGGCAGCTACACGCTCTCATCGCTGTCCACCCTCGTAAACGCGCTTTTCGCCGCAGGCGGGCCCGGTAAGGTAGGCACCATGCGCGACATCCAGGTCAAGCGCGGCGGCTCTACCGTAGTCCATTTCGACCTGTACGATTTCCTCTTGAGGGGCGACAAGACGAACGACATAAGGCTTCAGCCCGAAGACGTGATCTTCATCCCCCCGGCCGGGCCTCTTGCCGGCATCGCCGGCTCCGTAAAGGCCCCCGGTATCTACGAGCTCAAGGGGGAGTCTACCGTAAAAGAACTTATAGACATGGCCGGCGGCCTCAATGATATCGCCTTCAAGGGAAGGCTCCAGATAGACCGCATCGTGGACAACAACAAAGACGTCATCATGGAGTCAAACCTCGATGACCCGGCCTCGGTGACGATGCGGATACAGCCGGGAGACATCGTATCCGTATTTTCCGTAGTCAGCGACACAGGTTTAGTGCGGCTCTCGGGCGCCGTTCAGAGGGAAGGCTCCTACGGCATAGGCTCCGGCATGACCGTAAAGGACCTCATAGCGATGGCCGGAGGGCTCAAGTACTACGCCTATACCGAAGAGGCCGAACTTACGAGGGTCACTCCCACCCAGGGCGGGCCGGTGACGGAAAAGATAAAGATAAACCTCAAGAAGGCCCTTGAGGGCGATTCTAAGGACAACATCGAGCTTAAAAAAGACGACTTTTTTCTGGTGAGGCCCGTGCCGCAGTGGGAACTCTACAGGACGGTCAGGATAACCGGGGAGGTAAGGTTTCAGGGGACTTATACGATACTCAAGGGCGAGACGCTTTCTTCGCTTATCGAGAGGGCCGGAGGCTACACGGAGGACGCTTACCTCAAGGGCGCGGTCTTCATGAGGGAGTCCGTCAGGGAATTGCAGCAGAAGCAGCTCGATGAAGCGATCGACAGGTTCGAGCAGACTTTCCTCAGGGGGTCGATAACGACGATCGAATCGGCGCTCACCCCGGAGGAGGCGAGGCAGCAGCAGGCGGCGATGTCACAGAGAGCCGCGCTGATCGCCAGGATGAAGGCCGCTAGGGCGAAGGGGAGGATCTCCATAAAGCTCGCTTCGCTCGACAGGTTCAAAGGCAGCGCGTCGGATCTTATACTTGAGAGCGGGGACACCGTCTTCATCCCCGAAACGCCGTCCCAGGTCCAGGTCATGGGTTCGGTCTATAACCAGACAGCGTTCGTATACTCAAAGCAGGATACGGTCTCCACATACCTCAAGAAGGCGGGCGGGCTCACTAAGGACGCCGACGACGATGAATTGTATGTCCTCAAGGTCGACGGCACCGCCGTAAGCAAAAGGGCGAGCGCCGGGGGCTGGGGGATGCACTGGGACTCCGAGAGCAACGGGTGGACTGGCGGCAGTTTCATGTCCTCGCGGCTTGACCCGGGAGATACGGTCGTGGTCCCGGAGAAGATAGAAAGGATAGCCTGGCTGAAAGAGGTAAAGGACATAACTCAGATACTCTACCAGATCGCAGTGACGGCGGGTGTGCTGATAGTGGCTTTTTAGGATGGACCGGCTAAGGGCCTTTTCCCTCGCGATACTTTTCATCCTGACGCCGTTGGGCGCAGCGGCCGTGACATCCGTCAACGTACCTGTCGGAAGCGCCGTATACCGGGATATCGAGCGGCTTGAGCTCAAGGGACTCATCTCAAGCGCCATGCTTTCCACCAAGCCTTTCAGCCGTTTAGAAACGGCAAGGCTCGTCAACGAGGCTGAGAAGAACTGGCAGGCCCTCGCGCCTCAGGACAAGGTGCGGCTCGGCGAAGCCGAAGTCACATTGCAAAGACTTAAGAACGAATTCAGGGAAGAGCTTTCGGGCGGCTCCGGGAATACGTATCTGAGGCCCGAGAGAGTCTACGCGAAGTTCCTCTATTCAGATAAGACCCCCTATTTTACCGATATAAATAATAACGGTGACATATTCAGGCGCGGTACGAACCTCAGGGCTGGCGCGGCAGTAAGGGGCGGCGTCTTCGACACCGTCTCGGTCTACCTGAACCCCGAATTCAGAGCTGACGGAGATGACTCCAGGTACAGGCTTTTATACGGATATATGGCGCTGGACGCGGCCGGAGCGAGAGTCGAGGCCGGCAGGGACGCTATGTGGTGGGGCTCGGGCGCCCACGGCGGACTGCTCGTGACTGACAACGCCAGACCCTTTGACATGGTAAAGGCCTCCTCAGACCATCCTTTCAGGCTCCCATGGGTTTTCGGCTACCTGGGGCAGCTCGTACCGACCGTCTTTTTGACTCACCTGGAGAAGAACAGGGACTTCCCGCACGCCAACCTCCTTGGCATGAGACTCGATTTCAAGCCTACCCCTCATTTTCAGATCGCGTTAAACAGGGTCTTCATGTTCGGAGGCGAGGGGAGGAAAAGCCTTACGCCTTCTGACTGGGTCAAGGTTTTTTTCGTCTCGGACTCGGCAGAGCACTCCGATTCTCCGACAAACGGCAACCAGATAGCGTCGATAGACGCCTCTTACGTTTACGCCAACACTGCCAGTGCCGTCCCGTTCTCAGGGATAAAGCTCTATACGGAATGGGGCGCCGAAGACTCTTCCGGACACACAAAGACGCCTACCGGGAGGGCGAACCTTTGCGGGGCGTTGATCGACGGACCGTTGTGGCTCAGCAATATCGACCTGAGGGTCGAATGGGCCAACACGGCGAGGAACTCCAGGTACGGCCCCGCCTGGTACAAGCACGGAGTATACACGAGCGGCTATACTTATGAGGGCAGGGTCATAGGGCACCACATGGGGTCCGATTCAAGGGACCTGTTCCTGAGGCTCAACTATCACATGCCGTCGTCCGTGATAGGGATCGAGGCCGACCGGGAGCGATCGGGGATACATTCCGCAAAAGTCGTACGAAGGGACTGGCTGGCCGTTGACGCAAGCTACGGTTTTGAAGACGGGATGAGCGTATCTGGCGTGCTGGGAATTGAGAGCGTAAAGGACAACGCAGCAAAAAACAGGAACGGCACAGCCATGGTAAAGCTCGAGTATCTTTTCTGAAGCCGACTGAAGCCCCTGAACAGATGAAAAGAAGGTGATAAAGAGAGCATACCCGCCCGTAGGACCGTTCCGACCGCTGGAACATATCGTAAATCCTGTGAGCTTTTTACCGACTATTTACGCGCGCGCCGCTTCGATATAAACCCGGCCGGAGTGGTTGTCTACCATATCTTTTCAAAATCCTCCTTTTGAACTCACGTTCTCTCGTAGAGAAATAACTTTTGGCGTCTTCATCTCCTCAAGGCTCATCTTATGCACCGGGGCGTCCTTTCGCAGGCCCGCGTTATTGACCAGGATATCTATACTGCCAAAGGCGTCGTACATGTTCTTAAACATCGACCTGACTTCATTCTCCTTACTGACATCGGCCTTCAGTGCGAGCGCCTCTCCTCCTTTGTTCCTTATCTCCTCGACTATTTCTTCCGCCTTGTCGTCGCCATGAAGATAGTTCACAACCACTCTCGCGCCGGCATCGGCCAGTGACAACGCTATCGCCTTGCCTATCCCCGAATTGGCGCCTGTCACAAGGGCGCGCTGTCCGTTAAGAATGTTTTCCTGTATATCGATCCTTCGCACCATAATCGGTCCTCTTTGATACTGCTTTTGAGTATTTTCTTCACGATTTCATGTTCTGCCGTTTGCCCTTGAGCCTTTTATAGAGGAAAGGCATCAGGGAGACAAGTATCACGAGTACAATCCCTATGAGGAACTCCCTCGAGACCTTGCCCTTGAAAACATTGAGTATTGAGCTTGAAAAGATCACGTACGCCGCGGCGCCCGGTATCATGAATATGAAAGTAGCGATGACATAGTGGATGAACCGGACGCTTGTGAGCCCGAAGGCGTAGTTCAGGAAATTGAAAGGGAAGAGCGGGATAAGCCTTGTAAACGCCACGATCTTCCAACCTTGCGTTTTAACTTTTTCATCGAGGTCCTTAAGCCTTTCCCCCTTTATAAAACCCTCAACCCAACCCCTGCCCAGATACCTTGCCACAAGAAATGCGATGGAAGCGCCGGCCGTTGCGCCAATAATGACATAGATGGTGCCCCAAAGCGGCCCGAACAATATACCGCCCACGACCGTAAGCGGAAGTCCCGGCATCATGAAAACAGGGGCGACGGTGTATATGAGCATGTACACAATAGGGCCCCAGACGCCGAATCCGCCGATCCATAGCCTCAGCTTATCCTGGTCGAGGTACTCTCCAAGTCCATACCACCTGGCCAGGAAAAAAACTGCCGCTATAAAGACAATAAGAACTATGAATTTTAAAGTTTTGCGGTTCATCATGCTCCTTCAGGGCTTCTAAGAGCCCAGGCGTATCAGCCACCTTGCGAACCTGGGGAACCAGCCGGTAAAGAGTCTTTCCTTGTAATACTGGTCTGCGGCCCGCTTTACGGACTGAGAGACAGTCGGATAAACGTGCATGTTCCTTGATATCCTGGTTATGGGGAGGTTCTCTTTCATTGCGAGCGCGTATTCATGGATGAGTTCCCCTGAATAAGGTCCAAGGATGTGAGCCCCGAGGAGCCGGGATTTCTTGTCGCATATAAGTTTGATAAGGCCATGGCCCTCGCCTTCTATAACAGCCCTGTCAACGTCCTTGAAATGGAAGCGGTAGGTGTGCACGGCATTAGCGCCGTACTTTTCCTTCGCCTCGTTCTCGGTAAGGCCTACCCTTGCAAGCTCCGGGTCCGAAAAGGTAGTCCAGGGAACGACCCGGTAGTCCACCTTCCTTTTCATAAACGGGAAAAGCGCGTTAGATAACGCTATGCCCGCATGATATTCAGCCACATGGGTGAAGGCGTAATGCCCCACCACATCCCCACAGGCATAAATGTGCCTCTGGCTTGTCCTTAACGCGGCATCGACCTTTATCCCTTTTTTACCGTCGTACTCAACCCCGGCGGCCTCAAGACCGAGGCCTTCCACGTTCGGCGCCCGGCCTATCGCGATCATAATCTCATCGACTTCATAGGCCTTGTCCCCGGTAGGGCAGCCGGCGCTGATACTCTTCTTTTTTCCGTCGCGCCTGACCTCTTTTATCTCGGTACACACGTCTATTTTGATGCCCTCGGCAACGAGGATTCCAGAAAGAGCATCCGATAGTTCTTTGTCTTCCCGCGGGAGTATCTGCCCCATCTTCTCTATAACGGTGACCTTTGAGCCCAGGCGGGAAAACACCTGGGCGAACTCGATCCCTATGGGACCGGCCCCGAGTATGGCTATACTCTGAGGCAGTCTCTCAAGCGTTAGCGCTGTCTCGTTTGTAAGGACGCCCGACTCCTTCAACCCGGGTATAGGCAATATCACGGGCCTTGAGCCGGTGGCGATGATGAATTTACGCCCATGGAGCCTCTCACCGTTTACCTCGAATGTATGAGGGTCGATAAACTGTCCCTGGCCGAACATGACCTCCACACCCATCTTACGGAAGCGCTCAGGGTCGTCGTTTTTACCTATCTCGGCCTGTATGTCCCTCATGCCCTGCATGACCTTCTGGAAGTTTACCCTCAGTGGCTCGCCTTCAAGGCCGAACTCGGCTGCCCTCTTCATGAGAGAAGCCACTTTGGCTGAGTATATCAGACGCTTGGTCGGCACACATCCGGTCCTCAGGCAATCCCCGCCGAGCGAAACGCTATCAACAAGCGCCACGCGCGCTCCGAGCTGAGCCGCCCCGCTCGCGGATACCAGCCCCCCGACCCCGCCGCCGATTATTACAAGATCGAATTTTTTCATCGTTAAACTCCGGATTAAGGAATAGAAGTGGCGCCGGATAAGCATTCGCCCCAGAGTTTTCTGTCCGCCCTTATGTAATCGGGGACCTCCCTGTCCGATACTATGTCGGATATGCAGAACCGCCCGTTGTGCCTGAGTACCCGGTAAATCTCTTCCAAGACCTTTCCCTTGTCATGGGAGAGGTTTATTACACAGTTTGATGTGATAATGTCAGCGGTCTCTTTTCCAACGGGTATATCCTCAAGGTAGCCCTTTTTAAACTCAACAATGTCGTATCCGAGGGTATGAGCCACCTTTGGCGAAGCCCCTTTAGCCTTAAGGAGCATCTCATCCGTCATGTCCACCCCGTAGACCTTCCCGTTTTTCCCCACCCGTTTTGCCGCTATAAAGCAGTCTATCCCTCCGCCCGAGCCGAGATCGACGAGTGTTTCTCCTTCTTTTATATCCGCCAGAGTAACAGGGCTTCCGCACCCATAGGAAATCTCAAGGACCTCCTTTGGTATATGGGAAACATCCTCTTCACTGTAGCTTGACGCGCAACAGAGCGACTCAACGGGCTTGACAGCAGCCGCCGAGTAAAACTCACTGACAGAATCCCTGATCCCCTTTCCCATTCCCGCTTCTCCTCCCTAAACAATGTGATTTAACACCATATAGGCTATACCGGAGATGAGCCCGGCCGCCGGAAGAGTGACCACCCAGGCAAGTAGCATCTCGGATACAACCTTTTTATTGAACGAGCCGTCTATCCGTTTAAGCCCTATCCCTATTATCGAGCCGCCGGACACATGGGTTGTCGATACGGGCATCCCGAACCTGGAGGCTAATACCACGAGGAAGGCCGTTGAGAGGTTTGCTATGACGCTGTCGTGCCTGTCCATGGAGGTGATCTTTTTCGACAGGGTCTCGGTTACCCTTCTCCCCATAAAGTAGCTTCCAAGCCCCATGGCAAGGGTAGCCAGGAAGAAAACGGACTTCACCCCGCCCCCCGTAAAAGCGGCTGAAGCGAACAGTACCGCCGCTATCTTGGGGGTGTCGTTCAAAGCCCTGGCAAAGGAGATGAGCCCGCTCGATATCCAGTGGACTATGTCGTTAACTTCCATCCTCACTGAAGAAGCAAGGTCCCTGGCGCACTCCTCTACGGTACCGGCCACAGCCGAAGGGGCTGTATCCACACAGCCAGCCGCCAGCTGTCCTTCGCCTTCGGCTACGCAGCAATCATTCGTTTTTGTCTCGAAACACAAGCAGTACCTTGAAAACCCCGAAAGGAGGCTGTAGCCGGCCCTGTAGAATACCGCGGTGATCAATAACGCAGCAAACGGGCTTAAAAGAAGAGGGATTACTATCTTGTACCCCAAAGACTGCCACAATATCTTCGAAGGGCCGAAGGAAAGCAGCACAGGGCCGAGGATCGCTCCGACGATCGAATGGGTTGTGGAAACAGGCATGCCGGTCCTGGTGGAAAGCAGGACCCAGACGGAGACCCCTATCGCTACAGCCATGGAGAAGTTCACGGTCAAATTCAGGTCATTGGCGACTATCCCCTTGCTGAACACCTTAATCAGGCCGGACGCGATGAAGACCGCAGTAAGCCCTCCGGCGACCGTCCATACGGTCCCCCAAAGGAGCGCGCCTCTACAGCCGCACAGGCCGCTGCCGTGAAGGGTAGCGACCCCCTTGGAGACGTCGTTGGCGCCGTTATAAAAAGCCATGGATAATACAAGAATCAATAGTATGGAATCCATAAGTATCCTGAGAATTATTTAGGAGGACATATCAAGCGTTTCGGCTTTGACCATATGCTTTTGCCTCATGAAGATTCCGGTAATAGCCTCTTATGTTTATCGGCTCATCATTAACGACATTCTTGTAAATGCGTGAGTTCAACACTAAAAAGCGCTCAAGATGGGATAAATACTCATATCCAGGGAAGAGCCCTAATTACCCCGGTTCATTTCGTGGGAATGGGCTGTGCTGTTATGATGATCCTCCTCAATCTGATCTTCACCAGCTTCATGAGCTTTACCGCCGTGAATATGCCCCTTCGGCTGCGGCACGGCCTTTACTGCAACGCCATATCGGTAGACCATCAGGCCGCCGAGATCCGCCCCCAGGGCCATTACGATCATCGTTATGAAGGCCATGATGAGGTGCAGGACCTGGCCGTTCCGGGAAAACCTTGAATGGGAGATGAAACGCCATATCGAAAGCACTACCCCTGATGCAAGGACGGTTATCCCGAAGTTTCTATGCCTCATCATGATGGCATGCACCTCATCACTGTGAGGCACCGTGCTCGCGGCCCATAGTCCCGCTGAAACC
>JACRCH010000077.1 GCA_016219115.1 Deltaproteobacteria bacterium | reverse complement strand
GGGAAGATAACGGTTCAAGACCTGGCGGAGATCGCCTGCATGTCTCAGACCCACTTCACCCGTGTCTTCAAAAAAGAACTCGGCAAGACGCCCATGGAGTATCTAAACCGGATACGGATGGAACGGGTAAAAAAGCTTTTGTTGGCCGGGGATAAATCCATTACGGAAATAGCGCTGGAATGCGGGTTCGGCAGCGCCGCCTACCTCAGCGCCTCTTTTCGCAAGACATACAGGACCTCGCCGTCAGATTACCTCAAAACTTTCAAAAAAGGTTTGATCCCTAAAAAAAATGGCTGGATCTTGAAAGACTGAACCCCCGCTTCCGTTATATAATCCCTCCTTAAGGGATCTAACATCGCCTGAATGGAGGCCTGCCATGACTATTAAAGACGTAATAGCGTTCGCCAAAGAGAACCCGGTATGCGGGGTCGCCACTATCGACGGTGACCAGCCGAGAGTAAGGGCTTTTCTATCCGTATTCTTCGAAGACGACAGGATATACTTCACGACCGGCGCAGTAAAGAATGTCTTTAAGCAGCTCAGTGGGAACCCGAAGGTCGAATTGTTGTATTTGGCCAGGGACTTCAGGAAGATGATGCGCGTAACCGGCGCTTTCGAGATGGTCGATGACCGTCAAAAGAAACAGAGGTTGATCGAAGAAAAGGAGTACCTCAAGGGGTTTACGGCAGACGACCCGGAGTTTGTCTTGCTGAGGCTTTCCCACGGACGGGCGCGTTTCTGGACGCTACAGGACAATCTGAAGGAAGGAGACACCCCGTTCGTCGAATTTTAAACCTGACCCGGCCTCACTAAACTAAACGGCCGGAGTCGGGCTAGTCGAACTCATGGCCGCCGGACGGTTGAACCGGCGGCCTTTTTATATTTGAACGGAAGAACGGATATTACGGACGGATATTGTGACCTCTTTTTTACAAACAGCCGTCCTTCTTCGGAAACATCCGGGATGACACCGGAGCCCAACCCTTTTATAAAGGAATATCCACATTATTTTTATGGAAATACAGAGGTTTTATTGTTATATTTTTGTCGTCGGACAGTAAGAATCTTCTATAGACCTGACGCGGGCTCCGCTTCAAAAACCTTAACCGACCAAGCCGGGCACGAGATGAAAAAAGCCGAAGTAATAGCCCCAGCCGGGAATATCGCCTCCTTGAAGGCCGCCGTAGACAGCGGCGCCGACGCCGTGTACCTGGGCTTCAACGACGCCACGAACGCGAGGAACTTCGAGGGCCTGAACTTCACCCCCGAAGAGATCATTGACGGGATACGCTACATACGATCCAAAAACAGGCAGTTCTTCGTCGCCATAAACACCTTCCCGCAGGGCGACACCTGCCCGAAGTGGTACCAGGCCGTCGATAACGCCGTGGAATTGGGTGCCGACGCCATAATCATCGCCAACCTCGGGGTATTAAGGTACGCCAGGAACAAGTACCCGAAAGCCAACCTCCATTTGAGCACACAGGCGAGCTCGTCGAACTACGAGAGCATCAACTTCTACAAAAAGCACTTCGGCATAAGAAGGGTGGTTCTCCCGAGGGTCCTGACTGTCCATGAGATAAAGGAGCTTAAAGCGCATACCGATGTCGAGATAGAGGTCTTCGCGCTCGGCGGCCTGTGCATAAACATAGAGGGCAGGTGCTACCTCTCGTCCTTCGTAACCGGCGCCTCGACAAACACCGAGGGCGCCTGCTCGCCTTCGAGGTTCGTGCGCTTCGAGGGCACGGAAGCCGGAGGGATGTCCATAAGCCTCAACAACGTAGTCTTGAACAGACTATCCGCATCCGAGTCCTCGCCGTATCCGACCTGCTGCAAGGGGCGCTACGTCAGGCCCGACGGGGAGGCGGCCTACGCCATAGAGGACCCCGAATCGCTCAATATCCTCCCGATCGTCCCGGACCTTATCGAGGCCGGGGTGACGGCCTTCAAGATCGAAGGCCGCCAGAGGACAAAGACCTATGTGGCGGCGATGACCGGCGTCATGAGAGAGGCCGTTGACTCCTACTACAAAGACCCGTTGAGCTACAGGGTCAGGCCGGAGTGGAGCGCCAAGACGCTTAAGACCTTCGAGGGCACGAGAGAGACGCTCGGGTCATACCTGGTGAAATAGAGCGCGCAGGCTAAAGCGATCAAACCGCCTGCCCCTCCCAGCAAGGGAGGGGGTGCTTGCGCACGGCGAATTAAAAGCTGACCGTATAACCGACGGCATCTCTTTGCTTGATGATGATTCAAAGCGCGGGAGCTTTAGCGACCTAAGGGACGAGCGACGGGGCGGAGAGGGAGAAAGCGGCCAGAACCCTACCCCCCAAGAACCGCCGGGCAGCGCTGAAAAAACTCTGCGGCCAGGCAAAACGAATGTCAACCAATCAATCTTTCTCTCAGAAATCTTGACCACATGAACCACCCCGGAGCTTGCTCCGGTGTATCTCCTTCACCCTCCCCCATCGAGAGGGAGGATTTTACAAGGAAACCCTCTAGCAAGCTACAGGGAATTTTGCGATTAAAGCTCCTTAAAAGTGAAGTTATGGTGCACCAAGTAACCTGAACAAAGTCCGCTGGCCCCGTACGACTCGGCAGCGCTTTTCTTCAAACGCCCCCTCAGACCTCTTTTCTGCCGATGGATATCCTGTTGCCCCCTGTCTCCTTTGCCCTGTAGAGCGCCTTGTCGGCTATGTCTATAAGCTCTTCTGCCGTGCGGACCTCTCTGTCCACCTCGCTTACCCCTATGCTTACGGTGAACTCCCCGCCGGGCTGCATCTCTTCATTGGGGAAGACCTCTGCCTCGATCCTTTTCCTTATCCGTTCGGCTACCTTTACGGCCTCTTCGAGCCGGGCCTCTCTCAGTATGACGGCGAACTCCTCGCCGCCGTACCTGGCCCCTGCGTCAACATCACGGCAGCTTTCCAGGATAAGTTCCGCCACCCTTTTGAGCGCCGCGTCTCCCTGCAGGTGCCCGTTGACGTCGTTGTAGCGCTTGAATGCGTCGAGATCGGCCATGATGAGTGAGAGGGGGCGGGCGAACCTCAGAGCGCTTTTAACCTCTTTGTCGAGTTCGGTTTTGAAGTGCCTGTGGTTCCAGAGCCCGGTAAGCCCGTCGGTCCGTGCCAGCTCATTGAGCTCCAAATCGCGCTTTTTTATCGCCTCCACCATCACGTTAAACGAGCTTGAAAGCTCGCCTATCTCATCGCTCCTCGTCACCTCAAGCCTCGGCATCTCTCCCGCGGCCACGCTGTGAGTGGCCCCGGCAAGCTCCCTTATGGGCCTGGTGAAGTAGTTGCCTGTCATGTAGGCGAGCACGAGGACCAAGACGGTTGTCAGCGCTACGGCTATTATCTCATCCCTTACTATGGACAGCTCCACGTAGACCTTATCGCCGGGCAGGACATACGCTACGGCCCACCTGTTCTCGTTATGCCCCCTGATGAAACCGGTCTCCACGGGCCTGAAGACGGCATAGTAGATCTTCCCGCCGTCGCTGAACTCCTCTATGCCGCTTGCCCCCTCCATCATCTTCCTGTAGACCTTTCTAAGCTGCTCCGGTGTCTCTTCCGTTAAGGCCTTCGGGAAAGGCGTCCTGTCGTTTATCTCCATGGCGGTATGCGCCATGAACTCCCCGGAGTCGTTCAGGATAAAGCCGGAACCCCTGTCCGGGTTTATGGCCCGCTTGAGGAGCCTCTGAAAGTGGCTCAGATTGACCTCGAAGTGAAGGATCGCCACCTTCTTTCCGTTTACGACTATCGGGGTCGAGTTGGGGATGACCCACCTTTTGGTGTCCTCGGATATTGTAGGCTTGCCCTGGAAGACCTCTCCTTCCTCCATCTCGAAGGAGCGTGTGAAAAATGTCGCGCGCTCCTCGTTAGACGAGAGATCGTCGTGCTGCGTGACCTTGTCAAGGACTATCCTCGATACTTCCTTGCCCGTAGCCTCGATGAAGCAGGCCTCGTCTATTATGTCCGGGTAGATCTCCCTCAGGTGCTTTAAAGTCCTCTCCTGCTCCGCTACCCAGTAGTTTTTTCGCTGCAAGTCGAGGAAATACATCGTAAAGGCCGTGTTCTTGGAGGCGATAAGGAGGTCCTTGCCGGTATCCGTAAAATGAGTCTCGACCTGCCGGGCCACTTCGTTCACGTTCCACTTGAGCTCCTTGAAGACATTTTTGAAAAGAGAGTCTTTGGCGGCGTGATAGAAGAAAAGGCCGCTTAAGACTATAGGGATCAGCCCGACCGTGAAAAGAACGAGCGTGAACTTGGCCCTGATGCTCTTTTTTATGATTCCGGTAACGCCCATGGGAGGCCTTGATGAACGGGTTAGGGGGTCATGGCTCTTTGGATGCGCACCATGCGGTATTCGCGGCTGAGGCCTTCAATGATAGCGATTAGCGATGTCAGCGAATAAACTCTACGGAGAATCAAGCCGGCGGGGCCGAAAAAAAGGGACCCCCTTTGAAATTCAAAGGAGGTCCCTTCAATCGTTGATATTCTGTTTCTAAGCCGTCGTTTAGCCTTCGCTGAAGCCTTTCAGGAGCTTTGCCCTTGTGGGGTGCCTGAGCCTTCTTATGGCCTTGGCCTCGATCTGCCTGACCCTCTCCCTGGTCACGCCCAGCACTTTACCTACCTCTTCGAGAGTGTAGTCCTGCTTTTCTCCGATGCCGAAACGCATCCTCAAGACCTTTTCTTCCCTGGGGGTGAGGCTCTCCAGGACCAGGTTAGTCTGGTCAGAGAGGTCCTTCTCTATCGCGGCGTCGGAGGGCGACGGGCTCTTCTCGTCCTCTATAAAGTCCCCGAGCGAGCTCTCCTCGTCGTCGCCGATCGGCGTTTCAAGGCTCAGGGTCTGCTTCATGAGCCTCAATATCCGCCTGACCTTGGCGATGGGTATGTCCATCCTCTCGGCTATCTCTTCCGGGTACGGCTCCCTGCCGAGCTCTTTTAAGAGCTGACGGGAGGTCTGAAGGAGCCTGTTGATGGTCTCTATCATGTGCACGGGGATTCTGATGGTCCTGCCGTGGTCGGCTATCGACCTTGTGATGGCCTGACGGATCCACCATGTCGCGTAGGTGGAGAACTTGTAGCCCTTCTTGTAGTCGAACTTGTCAACGGCCTTCATGAGGCCGATGTTGCCTTCCTGGATAAGGTCCGAGAACTTAAGCCCCAGGTTGACGTACCTCTTGGCTATGGAGACCACAAGCCTCAAGTTAGCCTCGATGAGCCGCTGCTTGGCCTCCCACATGTTGAAGTCGTGTACCTTAACGCTCCTGGCTAGCTCTTTGAGGTCGGGCCTCTTGATCTCGAGACGTTTGAATATCCTCTTGACCCTGAGCTTCGCCCTCTCGGCCTTGCGGGGGCCTTTCTTAAGCTCTTCCCTCTCGACGAGGTGCTCAAGGCGGATTATCCTCTTTATGATCCTCCTGATGAGGTTGTTGCTGAGGTTTACGTCCTTCAGGAGCTTATAGGCGCTGTCGGCCTTTCTCCTCTTGAGCCTTTCAAGCCTGGTCACCACCTCGTCCGAGTAGGATGATTCGGTCTCTTCGGCCACCTCCTCCGCCTCTTCGAGAAGGTCCCTGAGGGAAGCCTTGCCGGTCTTCACCCTCTCTACTACCCTTAAGACCTCTCTGACGGCGAAGGGACTGCCGAGGGTGAGCCTTCTTAATTCCTCTCTCGCCTCCTCGATCCTTCTGGCGAATACTATCTCCTCTTCCCTCTTGAGGAGCGGAACGGCGCCCATCTCCCTCATGTAAATCCTGACAGGGTCTTCCACCCTCTCGGCTTCGAGGACCTCTTCCTTGGGTTCCGCCTCATGGGCTTCGGCCTTCTCGGCGCCTTCTGCGGTGTCGACGATGTCGATGCCGAGGTCGCCAAGGGTCTCCAGGAGGTTGTCCATCTCCTCAACCGAAAAGTTGTCCTGAGGGAAGGCGTCGTTTATCTCGTCATACGTAAGAAACCCCTTGTCCTTACCTATATCTATCAGGCTAAGCAAGTCGCTGTTGTGCTCTGTTTTGCCCTGGCTGTTGTTATTGCCTGCTTTTTTGGTCATCGAGTCACCCTTTTATATTAATGTCTTCTTTTACAGATTTTATAGGGATAAAAATCATTTAATACTATCATAAATGTATCCCATATGTCAAGAGTCGTCAAGTACCTGTTTTTTAAATATTTTTCAAGGAAATTCAAACCCCTCTCCGGCCCCCGCCGGGAAAGTCTCTTTTTATTAAAAAATAGCGTTGAAACGGGCTTTTTATGATATATAATGTCTCTTCGAGAGGACCCTGCGGGCTTAAAGACCCCGTGGATTTAAGACCGTCACAATAAACCATCTCAGGCCTTATAAGATATGACCGATTTTAGATATCCGGGAGGTGCCGCTGGCATTTACTACCCGATAGCGCTCGGGCTGGTCTGTTTTTTATTAATATTTACGGGCGGTTGCCGCCTGAACGACCCCTACCGCGCCACCGAGCGGGGTAAAAACATCTTTTACACCACATTCAACGAGCCCCCGAAGCACCTCGACCCGGCGCGCGCCTACAGTTCCGATGAGTACGACTTCCTCGGCCAGATATACGAGCCGCCTTTGCAGTACCACTACCTTATCCGCCCGTACACGCTTGTGCCGCTTACAACCGAGGCGGTCCCCTCTCCGGTCTACTTCGACAAATCCGGCAAAAGGCTGCCGGACAACGCCATGCCGGAGAAGGTCTACAGGGCCGTCTACGAGATAAAGATAAAACGGGGCGTCAAGTACCAGGAACACCCCGCCTTCGCCAAAGGCCCGGACGGCGCCCCGCTCTACACGCGCCTCAGGGAGGCCGACCTTGACGGGATAACCCAGATTTCGGACTTCCCGAAGAAAGGGACGCGGGAGGTCGTATCCGACGACTACATCTACGAGATAATGCGCCTGGCCGACCCGCAGATAGAGAGCCCGGTCCTCTCGATACTCGAAAAATACATCCTCGGCTTGAAAGGGTACGAGGAGGCCCTGAGGGCCGACCTCAACGAGGTCAGGGCTAAGAGGAAAGAGGCGGCCGGCGCGGCCTACAACCAGGAGCTTGACGAGAAGGCAAACCCGGTCGCCCTCGACTACAAAAAACATCCGCTCCCCGGGGTCGAGAAGATCGACGACTACACATTCAGGATAACCCTCAACACAAAGTACCCGCAGTTCGTATACTGGCTGGCGATGCCGTTCTTCTCGCCCGTCCCCGAAGAGGCTCACGCCTTCTACAAACAGGGCGTGCTGGCCGACAAAAACATCACCATCGACCGCTTCCCGGTGGGGACCGGCCCCTACATGATGGCCGTCTACAACCCCAACATGGAGATAATACTCGAGAAGAACCCCAACTTCCACGGCGAGAGATACCCGGCAACAGGCGAGGCCGGTGACGCCGGGAAGGGGCTTCTCAAGGACGCCGGAGGGGCACTGCCATTCATCGACAGGATCGTCTTCAAGCTCGAAAAAGAGGCGATCCCGCGGTGGAACAAGTTCCTCCAGGGCTACTACGACAACTCCGGCATAACCTCCGACAGCTTCGACCAGGCGGTAACCGTATCGGCCGTAGGCAGGGCCGATGTGACCGAGGCGATGAGGGAAAAGGGGATACGGCTCTTGACGTCCGTGAGGCCGTCCTCCTTTTACTCCGGCTTCAACATGCTCGACGAAACGGTCGGCGGATACGCCCCGGCAAGGCAGAAGTTAAGGGAAGCCGTCTCGATAGCCCTTGACTACGAGGAGTTCATAGAGATATTCACAAACGGCAGGGGCATTCCCGCGATGTCGCCGATACCGCCGGGCATCTTCGGCTACGCCGGGGGCGAAGACGGGATAAACCCGTATGTCTACGACTGGGACGCGTCCAGGAACAAGCCCGTGCGTAAATCCATCGAGTACGCGAGAAAGCTTCTGGAGGAGGCCGGCTACCCCGGCGGCAGGGACAAGGAAGGCCGCCCGCTCGTCATCACCTTCGACAACCCGTGGACAGGGGCCGACGCCACGCCGATGATAAACTGGTACATGAAGAGGTTCAGGCTTTTGGGCATCCAGCTTGAGAACAGGACGACGGACTACAACCGCTTCCAGGAGAAGATGCTCAAGGGCAACTTCCAGTTCTTCACATGGGGCTGGAACGCGGACTACCCCGACCCTGAGAACTTCTTCTTTCTGCTGGCGGGCTCAAACAGCAAAGTAAAATACCAGGGCGAAAACGTCGCCAACTACTCCGACCCCGAGTTCGACCGTTTCTTCAGGATAATGGAGAACATGGACAACTCCCCCGAGAGGCTCAAGGTGATACGCCGGATGACGGCGATAGTGCAGAAAGACGCCCCCTGGCTTTTCGGCTACCACCCGGTCTCCTTCGGGCTCTTTCACAGCTGGGTAGGAAATGTCAAGCCCAACGCCATGGCGAATAACACCATGAAGTACCTGAGGCTCGACCCGGCTCAGAGGGAGTCTCAGAGGGACGAATGGAACGGCCCCAACTTCTGGCCTTTGATTGTTGTCGCGGCTTTATTTATAATAGGCTCCGTGCCCGCCGTAATCTCGACAAGAAGGAAGAGAGAGGCCGGAAGGAAACGACCGTAAAGAGAAAACATGCTGACCTACATAATAAGAAGGATACTCTACGCCGTACCGATAGTCATCGGCGTGAACGTCTTGACGGCGGTGCTCTTTTTCTATGTCAACACCCCTGACGACATGGCGAGAAAGACCCTCGGCGAAAAAAACGTCACCCCGGCGGCTATCGAGAACTGGAAGAGAGACCACGGCTACAACCTCCCGACTTTCCTCAACGCCAAGGAGACCGGCGTCTCCACCGTCACGCAGACGATATTCTTCCAGAAGTCCGTGCCGCTTCTGTGGTTCGACTTCGGCCGCTCGGACAGGAACAACATCGACATCGGGGGCGAAATAAAAAAGAGGATGTGGGCGAGCCTCGCCGTCAGCATCCCGATGTTTCTCATCGGCATCCTGATAGACCTGACCTTCGCCATGATACTCGCATACTACAGGGGGACCTACCTTGACATCTGGGGCGTGGTTTTGGCCGTCATCATGATGTCGGTCTCCACCCTCTTCTACATAATCGGCGGGCAGTTCGTCCTCGGCAAGGTCCTCAAGATGTTTCCCGTCTCCGGCTACGACACGGGCCTCTATTCCGTCAAGTTCGTCATACTCCCGGTCATCATCGGCATCATCGGAGGTATCGGCGTGGGGGTAAGGTTCTACAGGACCGTATTCCTCGAAGAGATAAACAAGGACTACATACGGACCGCCAGGGCAAAGGGTTTGAGCGAGGCGCGCGTGCTCTTCAAGCACGCCTTGAAAAACGCGATGATACCTGTATTGACCAATGTGGTCGTCTCCATCCCGTTTCTCTTCTACGGCAGCCTCATCATGGAGACTTTTTTCGCCATACCCGGGCTCGGGAACTTCACCATAGACGCCATACAGTCGCAGGACTTCGCCATCGTGAGATCGATGGTATACCTCGGCTCGATACTCTATATAATCGGACTCATACTGACGGACATAAGCTACACGCTTGTGGACCCGCGGGTCAGGTTCGAATGATTTTACCCGGCGGGTCCAGCCGAAGACCGCCGCGAAAGGAGATATTCAAGATGAAGCCTATACAGATCCCTATCACCGGCAAGGAAGACAGAAAGGTCATCTCCGGGCCTCTTGCCGCCCTCTCGGAGTTCTACGAGGCGTTTAACTGCGCCGACATCGGGAAGATGTCCAAAAACTGGATGCGTACCGACGAAGTCGCCATGGACAACCCCGTAGGCGGCATCAAAAGAGGGTGGGAAGAGATCAGATCCGTTTACGAGCGCATCTTCAACGGGCCGGCAAGCGTCTATGTGGAGTTCTACGACTACACCATACACGAGGGAAGAGACCTTTTTTACGCGGTAGGCAGGGAGCGCGGAGAGTTCCGCTTGAACGGCGTAGCTCTTGAGCTTGCGATCAGGACCAGCAGGATATACAGGCTCTCCGGCGGACTCTGGCGTCAAGTCCACCACCACGGCTCCATCGATGACCCGGAGCTGCTCTCAAGGTACCAGAACGCCGTAAGGAGCGGTCGATAAAAGATGCCGGTAATCCTGGCCACAGACCTCATAGTCTACTTCCTCGTCGCGATGATTGTCTACTTTATCATCGGGGCCGGAAAGGAAGGCACGGTTAAGACCGCGTGGAGCGAGCTTAGGAAGAACAGACTCGCCATGGTCTCCATGGTCTTTCTCGCCGTCTATGTGATGACAGCGGTCATGGACTGCGTGCGCTGGAGGGACCCCGTACTCATGACCAGCGGCGAGGCGTCGCGCTCAACGGACGGGGGCGTCATCTACAGCCCGCAGGCATTGAGCCTGCTTGACAGAGCCGCCTCGAAGATGAGGCTCAACGCCGAGAAGACCTACTCGGCCCCGTTCTCGGACCACCTCTTCACGAAAGAGCCCGTTGAGCTTCCGGACGGCAGGGTCGTCAGGGACTACCCGAAGCTTAAATTTCCCGGGACCCACTGGCTGGGCACGGACAAGGTCGGAAACGACGTCTTTTTTATCGCGCTCAAGGGCGTGCGTACCGGCATAGTCATAGGCGCCGGGACGACCATCATCATAATCCCCTTCGCGATATTCTTCGGGGTGGTGGCGGGGTTCCACGGCGGCTTCATAGACGACATCGTCCAGTACGTCTACACGACGCTCTCATCCATTCCGGGTGTCCTTCTGATAGTCGCCTTCATGCTCCTCTTCGGAAACAGCGGCTATCAGGGGGGGCTGCTCTCCCAAAAGGAGGTATTCCTAAGGATATTCGTTCCGAACGACAGGCTCTTCTGGTTATGCCTCATATTGGGCATCACATCGTGGACGGACCTGTGCAGGCTGATAAGAGGCGAGACATTGAAGCTCCGTGAGCTTGAGTATGTCCAGGCTTCAAAAGCCTTCGGCGTTTCAAGCCCGGGCATCATCTACCGCCACATAGTCCCCAACCTCATGCACCTGGTCCTTATAACGTTCGTCCTGCAGTTCAGCGGCCTTGTTCTGGCCGAAGCGGTATTGAGCTACATCGGCATCGGGGTAGGCCCGGAGATGGGGAGCTGGGGCAACATGATCAACACCGCCAGGCTTGAGCTCAGCCGTGAACCCGTCGTCTGGTGGAACCTCTTCGGCTCGTTCCTCTTCATGTTCGCGCTAGTGCTGCCGGCGAACATATTCGGCGACGCCGTAAGGGACGCCCTCGACCCGAGGCTGCGGTACAGATGACCGTCGCCATGAAAGCCTTTAAAGGGGAGTGACATTGTCAACTCCGGTCATACAGGTTAAAGACCTCAAGACCTACTTCCAGACCCCGAAGGGGGTCGCGAAAGCGGTCGACGGCGTCTCGTTCGAGATCCCGAAGGGCGGGACCTTCGCCCTCGTGGGCGAAAGCGGCTGCGGCAAATCCGTCACGGCCCTGTCGCTTATTCAGCTTGTGCCCGAGCCCGCCGGATACATCGCCGGAGGCGAAATATTATTGAACGGCCGCGACATAGCGGGCCTTACCGAGCGGGAAAAAAGAGCGATACGCGGCAACAAGATCTCGATGATATTCCAGGAACCGATGACCTCGCTTAACCCTGTATTTACCATCGGCGACCAGATCATGGAGACCATAAGGCTCCACCAGAGAAAAACATCGGCCGAAGCCAGGACCCTTGCCATGGAGATGTTCGGCAAGGTCGGACTGCCAAACCCGGAGTCCCTCATAAACGAATACCCGCACAGGCTCTCGGGAGGCATGCGCCAGAGGGTCATGATAGCCATCGCGCTTTCATGCAAGCCCGACCTCCTCATAGCCGACGAGCCCACGACGGCCCTCGATGTCACGATACAGGACCAGATAATAGAGCTTATCCGTGAGGTCAAGGAATCGACCGGCACGGCCATACTTCTCATCACGCACAACCTCGCCCTCGTATACCGTAACGCCGGGACGGTCGGGGTCATGTACGCCGGAAAGATCGTCGAGCTTACGGCGACGAAGAACCTCTTCCGTAACCCCATGCACCCCTACACGGTAAAGTTACTGCGCTCCATACCGGGAGGCGAGAAGAGGGGCAAGGCGCTCGATACCATCTCAGGCACGGTCCCCCCGGCCACCTCATATCCGGCCGGGTGCCACTTCTCCGGGAGATGCCCGAGGGAGATGGAAGGGTGCGCTTCGGTCTACCCGGAGCTTACCGAGAGGGCCGCTGGCCACACGGTAGCCTGCCACCTCCACGACCCGGAGTTCATGGCGGGAGGCAACTCAAAGCCCTTAAGGCACGAGCCGGATGCGCTGCCGCCCCTTACCGCACCTTACGCCGAACGGGAGGTCCTGCTCGATGTCAGAGCTTTAAAGACCCACTACCCGGTAAGAAAAGGCCTCTTTAAAAAGATAACCGGCTTCGTAAAGGCCGTTGACGGGATCGACCTGACCGTCAGGAAAGGCGCAACACTCGCCCTTGTCGGGGAGTCGGGCTGCGGAAAGACGACCGCGGGCAAATCCATAATACAGCTCATCAGACCGACCGCGGGCGAGATACTCTTCAAGGGAAGCGATCTCGCCCGCATGGACGAGAGAACGATAAAGCCCTTCAGGTCTCTCATTCAGATAATATTCCAGGACCCGTACTCGTCACTGAACCCAAGGCTAATGATAAAGGATACGATAGAGGAGGGGATAAAGGTCCTTAAACCCGGACTGGGCAAGGCCGAGAGAGAACGAAAGATAACGGAAGTCCTTGACCGTGTCGGGCTTACGCCGGACATGATGTACCGCTACCCGCACGAGTTCTCCGGCGGGCAGCGCCAGAGGATAGGAATAGCAAGGGCCCTGGCCGTCGACCCTGAGTTCATCGTCTGCGACGAGGCCGTAAGCGCGCTCGATGTCTCGGTCCAGGCGCAGATATTGAACCTGTTGAAATCCATACAGAGGGACTTCGGCCTGTCGTTCCTCTTCATAACCCACGACCTGAGCGTCGTGGAGTACATAGCCGACGAGGTGGCAGTCATGTACGACGGGAAGATAGTGGAAAGGAACTCGACCGTCGAGATATTCTCCAACCCCGTTCACGACTACACGAAAAAACTCCTCGCGGCGATACCCAAGATAGACGAAGAGCTTGTAAAGCTGTGGAAGCTGCCGGGGAAATAGAAGAGGGGCGGAAAGACCTTGTGAACAAGACGGGGTGATGTGCTTCATGAAGCAGACATTGCGAATTTTACCAAGAAGTTGTATGTTACTGGTAGCAGTCGATAATTGAGAATTGCTTGGTTTCGCTCAGCTAATCCAACCAACTGGAATAAGTCTAAGGATATATGTTGCCAGAAATCCACAGGTTTACATCAATTACTTTCCGGAACTATAAAGCATTAAAAAAATACTCCGTATCTCTTGGCGACTTTAACGTGTGTCAATAGTCGGGCCTAATAATGCTGGCAAATCAACGATAATTGGCGCCTTTCGTATATTAGCCGAAGGTATAAGAAAGGCATCCGCTAAGAATCCTGAACTCATCCATATTAAAAAAGAAGAAACATGGGGTTATAGAGTACCTT
>JACRCH010000074.1 GCA_016219115.1 Deltaproteobacteria bacterium | reverse complement strand
CCGGTATGAGGGACATTCTCATCCATGAATATTTTGGAATAGACCTGAAGCTGACATGGGAGGTGCTCATAAAAGATATCCCTTACCTGAAAAAGGAGATGATACGGATACGCAAAGAATTGAAGTGAAATCTCGACGCGGCCGGCAGCCTGAGAGATGGTCTTGTTGCAGAAAAAGGAGCCCGGGTGAACGCGTGTTCACTGTCACCAAAATGTAACCGAATCCGTCCTAAAAGGTCATTTTGGACGGAAAATACGGAAAGGGCAGAAGGCCGAAAAACTTTTATAAATCAATAAAGTGCAGGCAGAGAGCCTGGTTGCAAGTTTTTTAAGGTTCGGTCTCTTAATCAGCGGGTCGCAGGTTCGATCCCTGCGCGGCCCACCAAGAAAATCAAGGGGTTACGGGATTTCCCGTAGCCCTTTTTTCATTTCACTGTCCAGTTTTTGTCCAGTAGAGAATCGGTAACAAAGGCCAGACGGGAAAACCTGTCCTATCGCCCATCATGCATCTGCTGTTTGATGGTGGTTAGAAAACAATAAAGAAGGCTGACATGGACGAGTGAGGAAAAGTAGATTATAATTTATTGTATGCCGACAATATCACAACACATGAGAAACTTCACAATACTAGCCGTTCTCCTATAATACTCCCCAAAATTTAGACAAAGGTATTTGGTGTATGATAGCCTGCCATAATCCGTAAAGGAGGCATGGCAGATGAAGAAAAATCATGATGCGGCGTTCAAGGCGAAGTTGGCGCTTGAGGCGGTAAAGGGTGAAAAGACCACAGCCCGGATCGCGAGCGAGTACGGGGTGCACCCGAACCGGATAGGGCGGTGGACTGTGCTGATTTTGTCCAAAGTCTCTACTCCGTTTCCCACTCCACCGCTTTTATGAGCATGTGCTTCAGCCAGGCCAGTTGCAGGTCCGCTTTGTGGCAACAAGGGATTAAGGGTTTCGCCAAGCGGCCTGTGGATCATTCTTTTTATACTTCTCCTTGACAATTCCTGAAAAGTGTGGCCTACTTTTTCATATAATAAATATATGTGATTTGATATAGCGGTTTTTGTCCGGTCGTCCGGGGTCTTGAAAGAACGACGGTGGTGTTTACTCTACTCATCACTCCTTTACAGCCTTGATGATGGTCATTAATAACGGCCATGGCGCACAAAAGAAGAAAAATAACATAATGTGGCTGTTTAAAAATTTTACACCCCAGCATTATTGTTAAAACTTCGCGTAACTTATCAATCAATAAGGGAAAAAAAATAAGAGACCACTTTTTATGGCATGAAATGCGCCGTATTTACACTTCTTGCTGTAAATTTATTTGACAGTTCAGATACTAAAATCAGTAAAACGCATTGAGGTCTTTCATAACCTTTTGAATTATAACGCTATATTTTTGAAGGTATGGTTTATGCGACTCTTAAAATTCTTGGCGGGGGCCAGCGCCGGGTAGATTACGCGAAAATCAGCAAGTTTGTCGAAATCTGTAAGACTCTCAACATGCGAGGAGGTGTATCTATGATTTCAGCAATGCATAAACGACACTGCTTCTCTCTGGTTGTATTCACGCTGCTATGCTCAATGGTCCTTATTCTTCAACCAAGCTTGGCGGCTTCTGAAGATGCTCAGACCGTCAGCGGCCCGTACTCGCTTTCCATCCGCGGAGGCTCGACCAGCGATTCCGGGACCATAGGTGTTGACGCCAGGACCGATTTCATAAACCCTGTCCTTAACTTCCATCTCTTCGGGACCTATGATCTTATGGATGCCTCAAGCGGCATGGGGGTGGTTGACAGTCAAAGATACGGGGCGGGGTTTGCCTTATCCCACACATACACGGGCAAAGCGAACGTGTTTATCGGGACGTCATTCGTAAACGAAATGGATAAGTATTTCGGTCACGCCTACCTGGGAGGAAAGTTCAAGGCCTCCGACGAAATTCTCCTTTCGGCAAGCTACGGCGTTGGTCTGGGGCCTGATAAACAGATCACTAAAAAGAGGACCAGGTTCCTCTCGGCGCAGTCTGTGGATTGGGGCAAGCTCGGCGCCGTCTATGTGCGCCCTGACGGCATAAAGACTAACATTTACTACTATATCACCGACCCGGGCGGCAAGAACATCTCCGGTCTTGAGGGTGAAGCGTCTTATCCGGTTACGGATTCGCTTGCTATAGGAATAAATGGAAGCGGCGACCTGTCAACCAAGGCGGATGTTGATAGAGACTGGAGGGGGTTTCTGTTCCTGACATACGCCTTCGGTTCGCAGAAGGGGACCCCGATCGACGTCGCGCTCGATAAGAACAGCCCTGTAGCGTACCCAAAGGTTATACGCACCGTCGGCTCAAGAGCCG
Organism: Deltaproteobacteria bacterium; assembly: GCA_016219115.1. Classification (GTDB taxonomy): domain Bacteria; phylum Desulfobacterota; class GWC2-55-46; order GWC2-55-46; family GWC2-55-46; genus JACRCH01. The sequence continues at coordinate 25,890 of JACRCH010000074.1, read as the reverse complement.
CGGCGGCCGCGCCCGCTTCAGCGCCGCTATCCATCTCGCCGGCCTCCACGACCAACGCCGGGTGTTCCGCCCCGGCCAGCGTCTTTACCGCGAGCGGCGGAAAAGCGCCATACACGTGGAGCTCGAACGCTCCACTTGCCCTGACCGTTCTCAACGCCACACAGGCGCGATGGTGGGACACCGGTGATAATTACTGCGGCGGCGGCCCGCATACCGTCACGGTAACGGACTCCACCGGGGCGACCGCCACCGCCACCATCAACTAATACCGTATCGGCCGGTCTGTTTAGCGCAAACTTCTCTAACAGGATGTTGCGTCAGCGGGCTGTTTTTCAACAGCCCGCTGAAACTTCCCGGGTTTGACGGTTGCGTGGAAACAAGAAAACCTCCTTAGCTGTGAACTGCTCAAAGTTTACAGGGAAGAAATTTTCGGGTCAGAGTTTTTGGGCCAGAGGCTATTTTGTCTCCACTGTGGGTGGGGATCAGACAAAGATACGCGAATCTATGAAGAAGCAGGGGTCGGAAGACAGGCGTATCGACTAAATGAGCATTTTGAATGGGTATGCCAGCCGCAATCCCGTCGCTTTAGCGGCGGGTCAAGGCTGGCAAATACAGATGACCTTCCATACCATCAAAATTCTCCGTCATTTATGGCGGAGAATTTTAATGGCGCCGCCTTCAGTTGGCGGGAGTGTTACCAAACCGCTTTGAGCGGTTCACGATCTTTTCAAGCCCCCCTGCCTCGCCCGTGGAGTATGATTTTTCCTGCTTATCGCTCTTCTGATGTGATTTTATGATCTCCTGCCATTCAAGAAGCCTGAGTTTAGCTTCCTGACCGTATTTCCCGGCCACATAGTTAAGGAGCCTGTCGGTCAGACCGACGGAGCCGGCGGCCACCGTGGAGGCGAGAATCAGAACCGCCAACCACAGGCGTATCTGGCGCCATATCTGTCTCTCCAGCCGGGCCGACCCTAAATATGCCGATACTTTAAGGTTTTCGGTTATGGTCACATTTATTATCTGGCCAGAAAACCCTGGCCTTTTAAGGCCAGGGATGAATGGCCGCCTGTAGCGAAGCGGAAGGAAATTCGCTTCAAGGTATTTCAGAAACCGCGGGCTTCAGCCCGCGGTAGTTCACTTTTTTACGGCCTGAAACCCAAGTGGTTTTTAGTCCTCAGAGGGTTCATTAAAATTATAAGCCATAAAGATAAGAATGTGTTGCACGGGGCCGGGTCGTATTTCAGCACATCCCTCCATGGCTATGCTCTCAGGAGGGTAGTTGCGCGTAGTGCAGGTTCCATAATGTAGCTTTTCGGCAATTTAAGGCCGCCGCTTGAATCACTGAGATAGCTTGTCTGAGAGCAGGGGGTCGGTTGAAGGGGGACAAGGATTCGCGGATACCCCTGTTTTTAAGAGCCTCCGGACGCCCCGGCCGTCTTGCGAGAAAGAAGAGGTCTTAGGGCGTGAGAAACCGGACATTGAAGCCATGAAGATTAGATGAAGTATAGCAAAAGAGGTATCTTAAGTCGAGGGGATAAAATCATCCCCGTAAAGGGAACTTTTGGTTAATTCACGCCGGTTATGAATATGGTTAGAGCAGGAATTCCTGAGAGAGTCGTTGTAAAAAAAGTCAGTGACATGGACAAAAGTCGTGAAAAGTATACAATTTTTGCGCTACGCAGATGTTTTTTATTGTAACCAATTGAAATATAACAGATAATATTTGGCACGGTATTTGTATTAATATAGTAAGGTTAAAATTCATAATGTTGCTGTACTGACAAGGAGCGGTATGAGATTTGATCTATTCGTGGCGATAGATTTTGACGGGACGATTGTCGAAAAGGACATTACCGACGAGGTGATTAAGGAGTTCGCCAGGCCGGGATGGGAACTGGCTGAGGAGGAATGGGAAAAGGGCGTCATCGGTTCCAGGGAGTGCCTCGAGAGGCAGATGGCGCTCATTGAGGAGCCGCTCGATAAGGTAGTCAAGTTCGTCGACAGGTTCGAGGTCGACAGCACCTTCCCCGAGTTTATAGCCTACCTGAAGAAAAACCATATCCCGCACGGCGTCGTAAGCGATGGTTTCGAGGCGTTCTCGAAGAGGATATTGAGTAACGCCGGCCTTGCCGATACCCCGGTGTTCGCCAACTTACTTAAAGAGGCGGACGGCAGGCTCAAGGCGTTCTTCCCCAACTCCAAACCGGGCTGCCCCTCCGGGACCTGCAAATGCATGGTGACAAGCGGGATAGGCAACGGGGCCCCGGTCATACTTATCGGGGACGGAAGGAGCGATTTCTGTCTCGGCAGGAAGGCCGGTTTCGTCTTCGCCAAGCGCAAGCTCGAGGTCTACTGCCGTGAAAACGGGATACCGCATGCCGCTTTTAAAGACTTCACTGACGTCAGCAGGTATATAAAGTCTTTTGAGTACCATATAACCAACAGGATCAGGGAGAGCGCCGCGGCGGTCAAGTCCCTTTAGGTTTTTTGCCGGCAGACGCAAAACGGAGTCTTGACATAACAGGTTCAAAACTACAGAGAGGTATTTAAAGGGATGATGATTAAGGAGCTTAAGGCCGCGGGGGAAAAGGAACTGCTTGAACTGGAGGCGGAGTACTGCTCCTTCGGAGACACCGTGCACTACCTTGAGCCGCCCAAGATATTCGAGTCCTGCGACGGCTCGTGGCTTTTTGACATGGAGGGCAGGCCGTACCTCGATATGCAGATGTGGTACTCGGCGGTGAACTTCGGGTACAGGAACAGGGAGATCGAGGAGGCCCACACCCGGCAGATGACGAAGCTGCCGCAGCTTGCCTGCCAGTATCTCCACAAGGAGAAGATACTGCTCTCGGCCGTAATCGCCATGGAGACCGAGAAACGGTTCGGCTCCAAGGGCAGGGTCCAGTTCAACGTCGGCGGTTCGCAGGCGGTCGAAGACAGCATGAAGCTGGTGCGTAACTTCACGAAAGGCAAATCACGCTCATTCGCCTTCATGGGCGGGTACCACGGAAGGACTCTGGCGGCCACGGAGATCACCAGCAGCTTCAGGTACAGAAGAAGATACGGGCACTTCGGCAACAGGGCCGAGTTCATCCCGTACCCTTACTGCTACAGGTGCTACTACGGCAAACAGCGCTCCTCGTGCGACTTCGAATGCGTAAAACAGTTCGAGAAGCTCTTTGAGACCGAGTATCACGGGGTACTCGACACGAAGGCGAACGAAGCCGAGTTCTCGGCCTTTTACGTCGAATCCATTCAGGGCACCGGCGGCTATGTGATACCGCCGGCCGGGTACTTCGAGCTTCTCTCCGAGGTGCTCAAGAAATACGGCATACTCCTGGTGGACGACGAGATACAGATGGGCTTCTACAGGACCGGAAAGCTCTGGGCCATGGAGCACTTCAACGTGAAGCCCGACATCATCGTCTTCGGCAAGGCCCTCACCAACGGCCTAAACCCCATCTCCGGCGTGTGGGCGAAAGAGGAGATGATCAACCCTCAGGTCTTCCCGCCCGGCTCCACGCACTCCACCTTCTCCAGTAACCCCCTGGGCACGGCCGCGGGGCTCGCTACCCTTGAGTACGCTGCGAAACACGACATGGAGTCGCTGGTCAGGGAGAGAGGGGCGTATCTTCTGTCGCGCCTTAAGGAGCTCCAGGCGAAATATAATGTGGTCGGCGATGTGGACGGGCTCGGGCTCGCGTTGAGGATCGAGATGACAAAGCCCGACAAGTTCACCCCTGACAAGTCCCTTGCGGACAGGATCTTCGAGGAGGGGCTCCGCGGCAATATCGAGGTCGACGGCGAGAAGTACGGGTTGGTGCTCGACGTGGGAGGCTACTACAAAAACGTCTTTACGCTCGCGCCGGCCCTCACGATAACGAATTCGGAGATAGACCTGTTCATAAAGCTCTTTGAGGCGTTACTCAAGAGGTGTTCTTAGAGTTGGGGGAGCCGGGGGACTTGAGGACTACAAACCTTGATACCGACGGGAGCGTGAGAAGGCAGGGGCTCGGCCAGTACTTCAAGATCGACAGCATCGATCTGGCGGACCTGAGGAACCACCTGCAGTTCTACTCCAGCGTGCGCGCGATGCGCAAATGCGCCTCGAGGCTCGATGAGCGCGAGGGCGAAGGGGCGACCTGCCATCTCCTGGGCTCCGGGGATTTTCACCACATTACTCTGTTGATGCTTGAGAGGATGGCCTCCCCTTTTTTTCTGATAGTCTTCGACAACCACATGGACTCTTCCTTCGCTTTCCCTAAATACCACTGCGGGAACTGGATGTACCATGCCTCAAGCCTGCCTCTTTGCCGCAAGATAATCCATGTCGGCTCAACGGAAGGGCAGGGGGTCTTCGGCAGATACGCCGCCAGGTCCGGCAAAATAGAGGTGCTGGAGGGAAGAGAGTGCGAGGGATTCATGGGTCTGGAGAGGTTTAAAAAGACCCTCGCCGAAGCCCGGGTGGAGGGTCTCCCTGTCTATGCGAGCGTCGATAAGGACGTCCTGGAAAGAAGCGAGTCTCCGGGCGACTGGGATAACGGCGTCATGAGGATGTCGGACCTGAGCTGGATGCTCGAGCATGTAGCGAAGAGTTTTAAAGTGGCGGGCGCGGATATAACCGGCGAGACGGGCGGCAGGTTCCGCTATTCGAAAAAGCCCGTTAAAAACCTCTTTTCGTATATCGAACACCCCTCCGGCAGGGCTGAGGGCGCCATAGAGGCGGACTTAAAGCAGATGCTCATAAACTTCGAGATACTCGACATATTCGGGGTGGAACATGTGGCTTCTTAAATGGATCCCCCTCTTTGTCCTCGCGGCAGTCCTTGAAAGCGTGGGGCAGATCTCGTTCAAGAAAGGCGCCATTACTCACGGCGGGGTCACCGGGGCCGGTTATTATCTGAGGCTTTTTAAGAACGGCTGGGTCCTTCTGGGACTCTGTTCTTACGGTGTGGAGATGGTGATATGGGTATTTCTCCTTTCCAATATACCGCTTTCGATAGCGTTCCCGCTCTCCGGGTTTCAGCAGCTCATCATAATCCTCTTTTCAGTATTCGTGTTGAAGGAGAAGATAAACAATACGGAGTGGCTAGGGGCTGGACTCATCGCGCTGGGGATTTCGATAATAGTGAGGACGAGCTAAAGGGCTTGATTTTTTAATTCAGCGGGAAATCCACGTCTATAAAGCGGGGATGAAAGCCAATTCCTGTATAACAGGACGAGCGTAGCTCGTAGCTGAAAGCACCACGGCTGTAAAGCCGTGGGTATCTATAACCATAATCAAAGCGACGGAGAGCCATGATGTCAACATTCGAGAGGATAAAGAAATTATTTATAGAGAACTTCGAGTTCGACGGGGAGAAGCTCACCCCGGAGACCACCCTTGAGAGCCTGGGGCTGGATTCGCTCGACAAGATAGACTTCATCTTCGCGCTCGAAACGGAGTTCGACATAAGGATAGAGCCGTCGGAGATAAAGACCGACACCATCCGGCAGATAATCGAGAGCATCGATAAGATGGCGGCGGAGCAGAAAACGGCGGCCGCCGCAGCCCAAAAGAAATGAGAAGGGTGGCTATCACGGGTGCCGGGGCCGTATCTCCGGTCGGCAACAGCCCTTCCGAGTTTTTCTCCAACCTCATGGAGGGCAGGTCCGGCGTGAGGCGCAATACCTCTGCGTTTTCCGAAAGCCTCTTCGTAAGGATAGCCGCGGAGTCGGACTTCAACCCCCTGGACCACTTCTCGAAAAAGGAGCTTGGGCTCCTGGACAGGGTAAGCCAGATGGCCGTCATCGCTTCCAGGCAGGCCTGGAAGGACGCCGGAGTGACCCTGAGCGAAGAAGAGAAGCTTAAATCGGGAGTGTCGGTCGGGACGGCCATGGGAGGGGCCGGTTCCCTTGAGAGCACCTATGTGCAGCTCTACAGGGAGAACGCGAGCAAGGTAAAGCCCTTAACGGTCCTCATGGCCATGAGTAACGCTCCGGCGTCCCACATATCGATGGAGCTCGGGTTTAAAGGGGCGTGCCTCTCCTACACTATCGCCTGCTCTTCCTCGTCGGTAGCCATAGGCGAGGCGTACAGGCTCATCAAGCACGGCGGCGCGGACGTGATGGTAGCCGGCGGGGCCGAAGCACTCCTTACATACGGGGTGATAAAGGCGTGGGAGTCCCTGGGGATTCTCGCCCCAGAGGACAGGGACGACCCGTCCGCCTCCTGCAAGCCATTTTCCAGGAACAGGAACGGTCTGGTGCTCGGCGAGGGCGCGGTCATGTTCGTGCTCGAGGAGCTTGAGAGCGCTAAGAGGCGCGGGGCGCGCATCTACGCAGAGCTTTCGGGTTACGCGACTACAGCCGATACCTTCCACATAACAAAACCATCGGTGGACGGGCAGGCAAGGACGATATCGCTTGCCCTTGAGGACGCGTCCATGGTCCCCGAAGACATAGACTACATAAACGCGCACGGCACCGCCACCGAGCTTAACGACCTTGTCGAGACCCAGGCTATCAAAAAGGTCTTCGGAGACTTCGCCTTCAGGGTCCCCGTAAGCTCTACCAAATCGATGCACGGGCACATGATGGGCGCTACAGGGGCCGCGGAGTTACTGGCCGCTGTGCTGGCTGTGCATAACCAGGCGCTGCCCCCAACGGCCAACCTCGTCGAGAAAGACCCGGCGTGCGACCTCGATTACGTGCCTTTGAAAGGCAGGACCGGGGTGAGGGTGCGCTCCGCGATGTCAAACTCGTTCGCGTTCGGCGGGACGAATGCGATACTTATAGTAAGGGGAGCATGAGCGAAGACAACAGGATATACCTTAACGGTGGCAGCCGCGCGGCCCTCCTTATACACGGCCTTACCGGAAGCCCGTTCGAGATGAAGTATCTGGCGAAGTCGCTCAACAAGGCAGGCTTCACGGTGGATGTGCCGGTTTTGGCCGGGCACGGCACAACAATAGAGGAGCTTACAAGGACCCGCTGGCAGGACTGGTACGCATCGATAGCCGGGGCCTTTGATAAGCTGCAAAAGGAGTACGGCACCGTTGCGGTCTCGGGGCTGTGCATGGGGGCGCTTCTCGCGCTAAAGCTGGCGGCTGAGCGCGGGAAGGATGTCTCGGCGATATCGCTGCTGTCTACTACGCTTTTTTACGACGGCTGGAGCCTGCCGTGGTACAAGTTTCTCCTCCCGCTCTCTTATTATCCACCGCTCAAGTATATTTATTCGTACAAGGAGGCCCCTCCTTACGGGATCAAGAACGAGAGACTCAGGGAATTTTATCTGCACGGGATGAAAAACGGCTCCATCGCCTACGACACCATCCCGCCGGAGAGCATGCTCGAGTTCTACAGGCTGGCCGGCGCGGTAAAAAAAGACCTCCCCATGGTCACCACCCCGACGATCCTCCTGCACTCCTCCGAGGACGACCTGGCGAGCAGCAAGAACGCGGATTATGTGGAGAAGAGGATAAGCTCCGGGAAGGTCCGCAAGGTATTGCTCGACGACTCGTACCATATGATCACCATAGACAGCCAGAAAGAGACGGTCATGAACGAGACCGTTGCTTTCTTCAAAAGCTGCGCGGACGGTGGCGGATGACGAGGGATGAGTTCTTAAGCTCTCTTTTCGAGGGGCCGGAGTGGATGGAGCTCTACAGAAGGAACCCGGACCCGTCGTTTCCCGTGGACGAGGAGTCCGCCGGGGCGCCTCTTTTCCACGGGAGGATATCTCTTTCATTCTGGCTCAAGACACCCTTCCCCCTCCCGTCGGCGCCGGTCTCCTTTGCCGGAAGCCCCGTAACGGACCTCTTTCCGCCCTCCGGCGCCTTGAGCCACGGCCACGGGAAGGCGCTTGTCGGCGAGGCCGTAAAGCGGTCCCTTAAAAAGAGGTCATGGGCCCTCGTGGTAAAGGACCTTCCCAAAGGAGACCCGCTTGAAGAGCACCTTGGGGATGAAGGGTTTGTTCCGGTCGAGAACGACCCCATATGGCATACTGCCGTATGCGGCGACCTCAAGGAGTTCTTGGGTAGATTGTCCAAAGGCAGGAGAAGGGGGCTTGAGGGGCGCTGGAAGCGGTTCAAAAAGGAAGTAAGCGTCAGAGCGGCTTCGCCCTCCGATACGGACTTCATAAAAAAGAGCTACGACAACGTCAGGAACCGGTCGGAAATGCGCCTTGAGGAGCTCTCAAGGGGATTTTTTTCGTCAGCCTTGACGCACCCATCATGCAGGGTTTTCATGTTCGAGAAGGACGACCGGCCCTTCGCGTTCGTAATGCTCTGGCAAAAAGGCTCTACCTGGTTCGACAAGTACATGGGGACCGATGAATCGGTCTACAGGGAGGTCTCGTTTTACTCCATGAGCATACTCCATCTCCTGAGCATAGCGCCGGAGTACGGGGTTACCCATTATGTCGCCGGGCAGGGATGCGGCAAGGATAAGGAAGGGCTCGGGCTTGAGAGGGTGGATGTGAGGCTCTGGGTAAAGCCGCTCGTGCTGGGGTTTGTCCTGGCCCCTCTTTTAAAGAGGTTCATGAAAATACACGGCGAAAGGATACATGCCGGGAGCGCTGTCTCTCCGGCCGAACTCGGATGAATATGTCAAGAAAGACGACAGCCCTGATATTCTGGATAATACTTCTTTTCGCGGACACCGCCGGACAACTGCTCCTGAAGATGGGGGCCGTAAAGGCCGCCTCCTCCGGCTGGATGCCCAACTATCTCATATTCTCGGGTTACGGCTTTTACGCGGTCTCCTTTCTGGTATGGATGCAAATATTAAAAAATGTTAGACTTTTTATCGCACTTGCTGCATCATCTTTGATGTATATAACGATAGCCTTCGGTTCTTATTTTCTCATGGGAGAGGTGATAACCTTCCAGATCATTTTAGGCACGATCTCCATCGCCGCGGGCGTTGTTGTCCTGGGGATCGGCAGGAGCGCCGAAAACCTTTAAAAATGGCCGACGACAGAAGTTTTTATCAGGGGTCCTTAAGATTTACGGGTTTCTTCATCTTCTCCCTGAGCTTCGGGATAATGGTCACCCTCATCGCAAGCAACATCGAGAACCTGGTCCAGGAAAAGAGGATAAAAGAGGAAGCCAGAAAAGAGATCTCGGAGGTGGCCGCGTCTTTCAAGGCCTCGGTCAGGGGGGCTGCCCCTGAACAGACGATAGCGTTTTTGAAAGGCTACATAGCCATGGTGGGCCGGGATAAGTTTGTGGCCGTAGACCCCGTTGAAACCAATCTTCGGCCTGTTGACGCGAAATACCTCCGGACCGTCAGTGAGGGGCCTTTAAAGCTCGCGATATTCATAAAGAAATCCTACCTCAGCAAAACAGCCCACGCCATAGACCCGCCCGACCTGATCGACGGTTTCGTGGTCACCATTGTAGTGCTGGCCTCGCTTATCCTGTATTCGGAGAGAAAACGTCAGACGCAGGAGATAAAACAAAGGTACGAGACCAAGACGGAAGAGCTTACCAAGGCCCTGCAGAAGCACGAGGCCCTGGCGCTCCTGGGGCGCATGACCGCTACCCTGGCCCACGAGCTTAAAACCCCAATAGCCACCATCTCCACACTTGTCCAGGTGCTTCCGGCCAGGATAACCGACGAGAAGTTCACCAAAAGGTTTGTAGCGATCACGAAGGAAGAGCTCCAGAGGACCCAGCAGCTTATCGACAACCTCCTTGTATACGGGAAGGAGATCTCGGAAACCAACGACGAGTGGATCGAGCTTGAGCCATTTGTCAGGGAACTCGCAGACGCAAACGGCATAAACCTCTCGGTCTGCCCCGGTATTGACATAAACGGAGACAGGTTTTATTTGAGGCTGCTTTTTGATAATATATTGAGGAACAGCCTTCAGGCCGGGGCCGGCAATGTCTTCATGAAGGCCGAGAAGCCCGCCGCGGAGGATAGCGCCGTCGGTCTTTTTTTTGAGGACAACGGAGCCGGTTTCCCGAAGGATGCCGATCTTGCGGAGCTGTTGAACCCGTTTGTGACAAGCAGGTCGAGGGGAGCGGGCCTCGGGCTGTTTCTGGTCCAGAAGATAGCCCTTGCCCACGGCGGGACGATATCGCTCTACAACACCGGCGCCGGGGCCGGGGTAAAGCTCACTTTCCCTTCCAAAAGGATAATGTTCCATGGGTAGCGTCATAGACAAGCCGTACCTTTTGATAATCGATGACGAGCCTAACTTCAGCGAGTCGCTCCAGTACGCGCTCGAGGATTCCTTCATAATCTCCAAGGCCGGGACTCTGGCCGCCGCCAGGAGGCTTTTAAGCGAGAAGATGCCTGATGCGATGCTCCTCGACATCAGGCTTTCGGACGGAAGCGGCATAGACTTCTTAAGGGAGATAAAGGACATACCCGGCCGGCCCGTCGTTATCGTGATGACGGCGTACGCCGCCGTGGATAACGCGGTGACGGCCTTGAAGGAAGGGGCCGTGGATTATTTCACCAAGCCAGTCGATATAGAAAAGCTCAAAAGAGAGCTCGGCGTATGCCTTGAGAACAGGTCCCTGCAGAAAAAGGTCATCGCCCTTAAGACGGAAATAAAGAAGTACAACCCGCCTTTCATCACCTCCGGGGCCGGGAGGATGAAGGAGATAGTGAAAATGGTCCCGGTCATAGCGCCCCTGAATATCCCGGTATTGATAAATGGCGAGACAGGGACAGGGAAGGAGAGGCTCGCGAAGTGGATCCACGACCTGTCGGGCTTAAGAGGCGAGATGGTCTCCATAAACTGCTCGGCCCTCCCGAAGGACATCATAGAAAGCGAGCTCTTCGGGCACACGAAAGGCGCTTTCTCGGGGGCTCTCGCGTACAAGGAGGGGCTCATCGAGCAGGCAGAGGGCGGCACCCTTTTCCTCGATGAGATAGGGGAGCTGCCCGAAGGCGTGCAGGCCAAGTTCTTGAGGCTCCTCGAGGAAGGCGTCTATTACAAGATCGGGGAGACCAGGGAACGCAAGGTCAACTTCAGGCTGATCTCGGCGACAAACAAGGTCCTCACGGACCCGGCGAGCAGCTTCAGGCCCGATCTCTTCTTCAGGATAAACGGCTTCTCGTTCGACCTGCCTCTGTTAAAGGACAGGAAGGAGGACGTACCGCTTCTTGTCTCCGCGTTCCTGGAGGAGGCGAACAGGGATTACCGCAAAAGCGTGAAGTCGGTCTCCAGGGAAGCCATCGAGTACTTCATGCGCCACGACTGGCCTGGCAATATCAGGGAGCTCAAATGGGCGATACACAGGGCCGTGGCGGTCGCGTCCAGGGACAGCCTCGATATCGAAGATGTCTCTCTGGCATCGAGTGAATTCAGGGAACCAAAGGCCGGCGGCAAAGCCGCCCCGGAGCACTCCGATTATTCTGTCCCGTTCCACGAGGCTATGGAGGGGCTGGAGAAAAAATACATAGAGCACGCGCTTGCCCTGGCGAACAACAACAAGACCGAGGCCGCCATGATGCTCGGACTGTCTGTAAGGGTGCTCCATTACAAGTTAAAACAATACAACCTCCGTCAGCCCTCCAAATCCTGAGGCCATAATGTATCTGGCCCGGCTCATACTCCTCGCGGTCTTTTTAGGCGTCCTCGGCAGAGGCGCCGCCTTTTGCGCCGTCCTCGACATACCTTTTAAGTTCTCCACCATAGAGACTGAGCACTTTAAGATCCATTACCATCAGGGCCTCTACGGTCTCGCCGAAAAGACGGCTTATGTCGCCGAGGGTGTTTACGGGCCACTCACGGAAGAGTTCATGTGGAGCCCGGCGGAAAAGACCCACATAGTCCTCGTTGACGATTCCGACTTTCTGCACGCGTACGCCACCGTCATCCCCTTTAACGCCATATACATACAGGCCGCCCCTCCCGAGCCAGGCTCGGCGTTTGACGCCGGGGACTGGCTCACCCCGGTCATAGTCCACGAGTACGCCCATATACTCTCAACGGACACGGCACGGGGGTACTCGGTTTTTACCCGCAGGGTCTTCGGGAAAACCATGCCGGGCGCCGGTCCTTTTACCCTGTTGATGTTTTTGGCTACGGCCCCGCCGAACAACTTCCTGCCGGGATGGACGCGGGAAGGGGTGGCCTCATGGGCCGAGGCAAGGCGCTCAAGAGGGGGAAGGGGAAGAGGCGCCTACTACAGTATGGTCCGACGCATGGCCGTGGCACAGGAGAATATCCCGACGGTGGACAGGCTTAACGGAGAGGACCCACGCTGGCCCGGCGGACAGACCCCATACATATTCGGCCTCGAGATGGAGGATTACATGGCCTCGGCGTACGGCTCCGACGGACCCGCAAGGCTTAACCACGAGCATGCCGGAAGGTTCCCGTATTTTTTAAACGGCGCCCCTCTCGCCGTCTTCGGGAAAGATTATATAACCATCTACAAAGAGATGACCGGAGCGCTCAAGGAGAGGGAGAACGAGGAGATAAAGAGATTGACGGAGTCGGGCCTCACGCCCGTCAAGGATCTGATTAAAGGGCAGGAGCTTACCAACCCCAGATACTCTCCGGACGGGAAGCTCGTCGCCGTAAACAGGAGAGACCCCGAAGGGCACGAGACGATAGTGATAACTGACTCTGCCGACGGGCATGTGGTTGACAGCGTAAGGCGATTACCTTCAGACCGTTCCATCACATGGTCCCCTGACGGCACACGGATGTATTTCTGCCAGGAAGAGGTCAACTCAGGCTTCTATGTCTACGAGGACCTCTACGAGTACGAGCTCTCCGCTAAAAAGACCCGGAGGCTTACATACGGGCTTCGGGTAAGGGAGGCGGACCTGTCTCCCGACGGCCGTCTTTTCGCCGTGGTAATCAACAGCAGGGCACGACAGAGCCTCGCTCTGCTCGATGCCGCGAAAAACGGCTCCGCTGACAGGCTCGCTGAGAAGGTCGAGACTGTCAGGGACTTCTCATCGGGGATGGTCGCCGGGCCGAGGTGGTCGCCTGACGGGGCCTCGATAGCCTATACCGTCGCCGAAGAAAGCGGCGGCAGCGCCCTCTTTCTTTACGGACTCGCGGAAAAGACCCACAGAAAGCTCTACGGGGGGGAGTTCGCGGTGAAGAGCCCGGCGTGGTCCGCAGACGGACAATCCATCCTGTTCATCTCGGATGAGACCGGGGTCTATAATATTTACGCGTATTCATTAAGAGACGGCCGTCTCTACAGGGTCACCAACCTTCTTGGCGGGGCGTTTACGCCGGATGTCTCAAAAGGCTCTACGATAGTCTTTTCCAGCTACGGCTCAAACGGGTTCAGTATCGCCACACTCCCCTGCGGGCAGGAGGACTGGAAAGAGGCGAAGACACCCGGAGCATGGGCGCCGGCGAAAAAGGAAGGAGAGAGAAAAGAAGTCACAACCGGGAAGATTAATATAAGCGGACCGAGGCCCTACAGCGCCGCCGCGACGATCGCCCCGCGCTTCTGGCTCCCGACATTGTCGCGCGACAACGACGGGACCGTCATCGGGGCCTTTACGGCCGGGGTGGATGTGCTGGAATATAACGCCTATAAGGCGGAGCTTGACTGGGGGGCCGCCTCAGGCAGGCTCTATTATGACGCGCTCTACCTGAACGATTACTACTATCCGACCTTCACCTTTGAGGCGAGAAAAAGGCCGGTGCTCTATTCTGATTTCCTGAAGAAGGGCGACTACTACGAGCTCAACAGGAGCTACTCGGCCTCAGTGACCGTTCCGGTAAATAGTATCGAGTCCAACTATTCGTTCAGGGCCGGCTACACATGGCAGAGACAGAGCTCCATTACGGGACTTGGCGGAGCGAAGTTCAACGGGATAGAGGTCTTCGAGGGGAGAAGGAGTTATCTCTTCCTTGGGGCTGAGTTCACGGACGCGCTTAAGTACCCTCTGTCGATAAGCCGCGAGGAGGGCAGGACAATAGGGCTGCTCTACAGGGCCTATTCAAAAGCCGTTGGGAGCCGGGTCAACTCCAAAGAATACATCGCCTCGTATACTCAGTACCTTGCGCCATTTCCCGAAGGATCAAGACACGATGTGGTCTTCCTTAATGTGAAGGGCGGGGTGTCGGCCGGAGTAACGACGGCACAGCAGTCCTTCCAGCTCGGAGGCATACATGGGGAGTCTGATTTTCCTTTAAGGGGCTTCAGGTCAAGGTTTGAAACGGGCAAATACGCGGCCAAAGGGACGATCGAGTACAGATCGCCTTTTGGCAATATATACGAAGGCTGGAATACAAAGCCTATATTCCTTGAGAAGCTCCACGGCGCTCTCTTTGTGGACGGCGGAGAGGCCTGGGGCAACGGAGCGGGCTTCTCGGCCGGCAGATTGAAAATCGGCGCCGGCTTCGAGGCCAGGGCCGACATCACGGTCGGATACCGGTTTAAGGTCACTCCTGCCATCGGGATAGCCCGCGGTTTAAATCATAACGGCAAGACCGTCTTGTACTTCACGGTCCATTCGAGCCTGTAGACGCCGCAATAATCCCTCCCACACGCCGGTCCGGCAGTATTGCTTATACCACCCCAGTTTTTTGTGGACGAAATAACGCCGTTACTCATCGCAAAGGCGTGCCCGAAAGGCTGCCTGTAGGGCTCAAATGAACATGATTGCCATGTTCATTTGAGCCTGATTTGTGCTATACTTATATCAGAGGAAGAAGGCGTGAAAGGAGGTGTTGACAATGCTATCGACATGGACAGACCTTACGGCAATGACATACATGGTCCCGCTGGTCATATCGGCTCTGACGGTCATGATCTGGGGCGTTGCCGACGACCTTGCGTCGCACGCAGGACTGCGTTGCGTCGAGTGCGGAGCCAGGTTCGAGAACGAATCCGCCCTTAAGAGGCATTTGAAAGGGGTCAAAGCGGTCAAGGAGGTCAAAGAGGCGCAAGAGGCCGGGAGACCGGAGTTCAAGAAGGCTGCTTAAGGCGCGTTCTGACACGGTGTGCCTTCACGCTAACACCGTGAAGGCTTTTCCGGTACTGTTCAGAGGCTGTTGGTTCGGAATACATGCTTTAGGGCGGGGCCGATGCGGGGACTATAACCGGAGCACCTCAGGGAGGCTCCTTGCATCGGCCTTTTGAGCTGATGATAATGCGATGATAATGGCGGATAATAAAAAACGGATGCAAGATAAAAAGCGGCTAGGGGCGATTCATCGCCCCTAGCCGCTTTTTATAATCACAAAATTCCCTGTGGCTTGCTAGAGGGGTGGTTCATCCTTACCGGATGAGCGGCTGACGCGCACAAAGCGATCAATACTTCGTCCTCAAGAGCGCGATGTCGAGGCGGTTTTTCTTGACCTTTGTCCATCCCGCGGGTATCTGAGCCTCGAAGTCACCAGCGAAAGAGACGGGGTCGAACTCGACAGCCACGCTCTCGTAGCTCTCCCTGACGAAGAGTTTCTTGTTGACTATGAGGATGTACTCCTTCTTAAGCAGGATGTCTTTTTCCTTGTCGACCCAGTAGGCCACAGAGACATCCCCCTCTTTGTACTCGCTCGCTATCCTGAACACATAACAGGGCCTTCCGGCTACGGTCTCTTCTCCAGAGAGGTTAAGCAGCAGCAGCGGGTCGGCGTTGTAGTCCATCTTCCAGAATGGGATCTCTGAGATCTCGGCGGCCTCAAGCCAGCCGGCCTTCTTCTTCGACTGCGTCATCTCCCAGAGGACGTCCCCGTTGAACCTTACCTCCGAGTCGCCGTCTTTGCTGGATATGCGGTACTTCCTGCCCTTGACCTCGACATCCACCCTCGAAATGACGGAAAACAGGTCCTGGCCGGGGGTCTTGATCTTATGGACCCAGGTGCCTTTGAAGCTCTTGTCGTCCCTGTTGACCCTTCTTGCCACGGTCTCTGCCTCGGCGGCTACCGGGTAAAGGGAGATAAGGAGCCCTATGAGTGCAAAAACTAATAAATTTGACCTCTTGACGGCCATCGCAACCTCTGATATTAAAAACCGTTTAAAAAACAGAGACCTTGAAGTCTTTATTATACAACTTTGTACAAAATAAATTAATCAAAAAAAAGTGGCAGCCGACGTGCGTACCTTTTATCCGTATGGACCTGTTTTTTGAGTAGAAAACACTCATCCAAAAGTGTCGTGATATCCGTTATAGTGACTCCCGCTGCGCTCGCAGCCTCTCCCGCCGGAAAAGCCTTAGAAACCCCTCCCGCCGCCTGTGATCGTATCAGCCATTTTCCCCTTGACAAAAATTATATTCGGACTAAAATAGTCTTAAATACCTTTTTTAAAAGGAAGTGCCGATGCTACAGTTGACAAGGGACGGAGAGTACGCCGTCAGGGCCGTGATCTTTCTCGCGGCGCAGCCAGAAGGCAAGGTCTCGCTCATAAACGAGATATCGGTGGAGCAGGAGGTCCCCAAGAGCTACCTTTCAAAGATAATGCAGCACCTCACGCGCGCCGGGCTTGTAAAGTCACGCAGGGGCGCAAAGGGCGGGTTTACCCTGGCGCGCACGGCCGACACGATCACCTTGAGAGAGACCATTGAGGCCGTCGAAGGCCCGATATTCCTTAATGTATGCCTCATAAAAAAGGGCGAATGCCACAGAGACGACCTCTGTCCCGTCCACCCGGTCTGGAAGGAAGCCCAGAAAAAACTCATGGAGGTGCTGGAGGGCAAGACCATGGCCGATCTCGTAAAGGACGCCGAGGCGATCAAGAAGTCCTCGAAGAGGGCAATGCTCAGGAAGGCATGACCGCCACCCTGTCTTTGGACAAATGTGATGATGTTGACATCCTCCTCTTTAAAGAACCTCCCATGACGAGTCCTGTAAAAGAGTCTTCTTAGCGCTCTATCCCACGCTTACGCTATTCCCTTGTATTCTCTCTCCTGATACCTCCTTATCCACGCAAACCGGGTAACGACTGAAGGCACGGCGCCATCCACAGCTGTTAAAAAGCGTTTTTAACTCGTCTATTTTCATCTTCATCAGTCTAATAAAATATGTTAAATTGAACTGGTGAACGCCGCGATCCAGACGCTTCCTAAGCGGGTCAAGGCGAGCTATAAAAAGGACAAGCACCTTACCTTAGAGATGTTACATCTTCCATTCGCTCGCTGACCAGCCGGTCTGGATAGCGAGCGAATGCGAGCGCGACGGATTTCCAAAACGGAGAATATGACCGGGGGGGTTAAGCGATATGTCCGTTGAGAACCAGGCGGTTCCTTATAATACGATCAATACAGAAGCCTACAGGGACGAGATGGAAAAACTCCTTGTCAAACACGGGTTCGGTCCGCAGAACCTCTCGTTCGTTGACGGGTTTCCGGACGACTTAAACCCCCACAGGGTGCTGCGGTGCTATAAGATAGAGAAGAAGATAGTCTTCAAAAAGATAATAACGCCCGAGGACAGGGCCGACGCCGTAGCCGCGCTCAATCTCTTCAAGGACAAGATCGCGATATTTAAGGACGACTGGCTCTTCGTAAAACAGGCGCTGCTTACGGAGATTCACCGCATCACTTACCGCTATAAAAGCGACCACGAATGCAGACTGTGGGCTTTACATGAGGTAAAGTTCTGACGCCCGATATATACCGTAACGCGAGCGAGGGAGATATAAGTATGAGGGTGAGGCCGTTCATTTTTTTTATAGCCGTCTTTGCGCTGTTAGTTCTCCCGTCGGCTTACGCTTCGGCTGCCGCTCCGGGTCAGTCTAAAAGCCCTGTTTCGGTCTCAAGCATACAGTACACCTCCGGCAAAGACCGCTCAAGGATAGTCATAATCCTCACTGAAAAGACGGATTACCGGTTCAACCCGACTTTCGCCCCTCTCGCTCTCCAGATAGACTTAAACGGAGCGGTCCTTTCCCCGGCCCTGCCGCAGTTTTTGCCGGTAAACGACGGAAGGGTCAAGGGGATAGAGTCTTTCCAGTACGCCGTTGCTTCGGCGAAGGTCACGATAGGGCTTGAGAAGGGAATGGACTACAAGGTCTCTTTTAAGGATACGGAAGGTTTTGTGATACTGATAGATGTGGCTGCGAAAAAAGCCGCAACGGACGGTCAGGCTGAAAAGAAGGCTCCTTGATAGACGCCCTTAAACGATGTAACGAGAAAAAATCAACAGAGGCGGCCGCGCGGCTTTAGGGAGATTTACCGGAAGGTCAGTTTGTACGCGAATGTCAGGGAAAAATCCGGCGCCCCCGAGGTACTCGGGTCTTCCGTAAACGCAAGCTCGAAGGCGGTGTCTGCGCTTGTGTACCTCCCGCCGAGCGAAAGGATGACGGCGCTTTTGTCTATCGTGGCGATGCCGGTCCAGGGATACGGGGATTCTTCGTAGTACGCCTGCGCCACAAGGCTTAAGTTTTTAAATACTGCCGCTTCGACCGCGGCGGCGGCGTAGAGATAATCGTGTAGTTTTACCCTCTCATACCCCCTGAGATCTCCCGGAAAGGCCGCCCCAAGGTTCAGGTAAACCCTGACGCCGTCACCGATGTCCTTGTCCGCCAGAAGCGCGATAGCCGCGCCTGTCGAGCCGTTGCCGTAACCCCTTTTTGACTCTCCGGTCGGCAGCTCCAGGGATGCCTTTACGCTTATCAGCGTGTCGGAGTCGCGCGCAAAAAGAGTTTTTTTAAGAGAGACAGCGATGTCGCCAGGCCCGACCCTCCCGCCTTCGCCCTGAATCACGGTGCGGCCGTCCTTTTTTACGGTGTAGAGGAAGTCGTTAGCCGGCCTGTTGCTCCTTCCGTAGTCCCCGAAACCGAACGCGCTGTGGTAGCTGTCGAGCAAACCGTCCATGAACCCGGAGTTGAAGCTTATGAACGGGATATCGACACCGAGCTCCAGGGAGTCATGAAAATTTTTCTTAAGCCTCAGGTCAAGCTCGGCTGTCTCCATGTCCAGCCCCACGGACCACGACGGGGAGTCTCTGACCATGTATACGCTTGAGTACGAGAGGCCGAAAGAGGCGGAACTTTCAGGACGGGCCGAATCGATATAAGGCGTGTCAAGGTGCGCAAACAAAGGGAACTGGTTTTTGTAAGGCAGCGGGCCTCCGAAAGGATACGCCGGAGACGCGGCAATAAGAAAGAGCGGGAGAGATAAAAACGCAAGGCCGGTCTTTAGCGTCACCTCATCACCTCTGAAGGTTTTTATCGTCCGGCAACGGGGTTCGCGACGGTGCCGCCGATGTGCACGGAGTAATAGTTGGATGCTTTACGGAAGGCGTTTATAAACGCGAGCATCCACGCTTTACCGGTGAGGTCGCCTTTCGGAGTCACCTCGAGTGTCATGTTCAATTGGCTTGTCTCAAACGGGGTTTTGATGAAGACCTCACCGGTCAGTTTAGCCGACAGTCCCCTGCCGTCAAGCCAGAGTCCTTCTATCAGGGCCTTACAGTCCCTTATCTCGGCGTTGAGCCCGGCGTCGTCGATGTCGCCGACCGGAAGCTTCAAGCCCGCGAACCGGACGCTCTCTTCGCTGATATGGCCGCCCCTGAGCCTGATCGTGCCCGACGGGCAGGCTCCCCCGGCCATATAAAGCGTAACGGTGCCGTTGAACGATCCATTGCTGTTGATCCCGGCGTTGGTCAGGGCAGGGATGTCTTTAAATTCCATCCCGACGGCCTCAAGATTTAAAAGAGCCCCGTTGAACCCAGGGCTTAAGTCCCCAGTTATAAGGCCGTTTCCCACGCGCGCCCTCAAGGCGATTTTAAAGTCGCCCCTTAAGAGGTCAGCGAGAGCGAGCCATGCCTGAGCCTCATCGAACCGGATGACCTGTTTGCCGGTCGCTGAGGCGCTGAGCGCAACATTTTGAGCCTTCAGCCCGAAGGGAAAACTCCTCGTTAAGGACTCTTCCGACAGATGCAGGCCCTTTTCGCCGAGACCTGCCTTTAGCCTGTCTTCGATGATGCCAAGCGGAACGATGTGGAAGGCCGTGAGTGAGAAGAGCAATAGCCCGAAGACGATGAGCGCTGCGGCAAGGACCATCCCGAGGATGGTCCGTCTGTTTGAGGTGAGCCCGGTCCCGGTATTTTGCACTTGATCCGTTCTTCCTGTCCTGAAAACAAACGGCAATAAAGACCGCATGTCAGCGTATTATCTGGTTGAGCTCGAATATCGGGAGCAGTATGGCTAGCACTATAAACCCTACGATGAGGCCCATCGCGAGTATCAGGAGCGGCTCAAGGAGGTTAAGCGTCCTTTTGACCCCGGCCTGGAATTCAAGGTCGTAGCTCTCCGCGGTCTTCAGGAGCATCTCATCGAGCTTCCCGCTCTTTTCTCCGACGCTTATCATGTGCACGGCGATGGGAGGGACTGCTTCATTTTTTTTAAGGCTCGCCGAGAGGGCCGAGCCCTCCGAGCAATCTTTTCCGGCGGTCTCCAGTATACCGTCGAAGACGATGTTGTCAAGGACCTCTCTGGTTATCTCCAGGGCCCTGAGCATTTGCACGCCGTCTTTAAGGAGGCTGCCGAGCGTTCTGGCCATGGTAGACACATAGAAGCATGTCGCAAGCTCCCCGAACCACGGGAGCCTCAGTATGAGCCTGTCGGTGAAGGCCTTTACAGGCCCGCTTTTGCGGTAGCGTCCGAAGAGCCAGACCGAGACGGCCAGCAGGGCGGCAAAGACAGGCCAGAAGGAGCGCAGCAGGTTTGAAATCGAAAGGATTAAGACCGTTATAAGCGGGAGCGCCGAGTGCGTCTCCTCGAACATCCTGCTTATCTT
Organism: Deltaproteobacteria bacterium; assembly: GCA_016219115.1. Lineage (GTDB taxonomy): Bacteria > Desulfobacterota > GWC2-55-46 > GWC2-55-46 > GWC2-55-46 > JACRCH01. The sequence goes on along the minus strand of JACRCH010000074.1, from coordinate 5,226 downwards.
CGGTATCACGAAGATGAAAAGGAACGAGAGCACCACGGCCCCGACTATCGTCATGAGGGCCGGGTAGGTGAGGGCGGCCTTGACTTCGTTTAAGATCCTTGAGCGCGCCTCGAGGTAGTCGGCCAATCGCGTCAGCACCTTGTCTAATGAGCCGCTCGCCTCTCCCGATGCCACAAGCCCCCGGTAGAAGGTGGAGAAGACCTCCGGGTGCGCCTCAAGCGCCCGTGAGAGCGAGTTTCCCTCGATGACGCTCTCTTTCACCGCAAGGAGGATCGATTTAAGCCTCGGGGTGGAGCTGTTCTCAACGAGGACGTCGAGGGATTCGGACAAGGTAGACCCGGATGAAAGAAGGGTGGAGAGCTGGCGGGTGGTCAAGGCCAAAAGCTGCGGTGGCACCCCCCGTGAGCGCAGTACCCCCTCCTTGACCCCGGCCTCTGAAATATTGGCCGGGTAGAGACCCGTGCTCCTCAGTTTCTGTGCCGCGTCCTTGAGCCCCGCGGCGTCGATGTCGCCCGCGGAGGCCTTTCCGGAGCTGTCGTATGCTTTATATCTGAAAGTGGGCATCTCTGTGACTCTCTGTCAATAGCCTTCGTCCTGTGCTACCCTTATGACCTCTTCAAGGCTCGTAATACCGCTCAAGGCCTTTTCGACCCCGTCCTCGAGCATGGTATTCAAGCCCTCCGATACGGCGTGTTTTCTGATCGTGTCGGCGTCCTGGCTCTTGAGTACCAGCTGCCTTGTATCGGGCCTGATGCTTAAGAACTCGAAGATGCCGGTTCTGCCGTGATACCCGGTGTTGAAGCATTTCGGGCACCCCGGGGCCTTCCACAGGGCCTTCGGCGCGGCCGTGAACATGCGTGCCTCTTCCGGCGTTACCGGGTGCTCGGCCTTGCAGCGTTTGCAGAGGACCCTCACAAGCCTCTGGGCGAGCACCGCCGAGAGGCTTGTGGCCACGAGGTACGGCTCTATGCCCATGTCCACGAGCCGAGCCACGGCCGAGGCCGTGTCGTTGGTGTGCAGCGTGGAGAGGACGAGGTGGCCGGTCAGGGACGCCTGTATGGCTATCTCCGCCGTTTCCCTGTCTCTTATCTCTCCGATCATTATGATGTCCGGGTCCTGTCTCAGTATCGAGCGCAGCCCGTTTGCGAACGTAAGGCCGATCTTGGGGTTTACATGGACCTGGCCGATGCCCTTAAGCTGGTACTCGACCGGGTCCTCTATGGTGATGATGTTTCTTTTTGTCGAGTTGATGCTGTTGATGGCGGAGTACAGGGTGGTGGTCTTGCCGGAGCCGGTAGGCCCCGTGACAAGTATTATGCCGCTGTTCCTTGAAAGAAGAGCACGCATCTCCTTGACATGGCCCGGCGAGAGCCCGAGGCGCTCGAGCGTGATGATTTCGCCCTTCCTGTCAAGGAGCCTCAATACGATCCTCTCTCCGTAGGTGGTCGGAATGATCGACACCCTTACGTCTATGTCTTTGCCGGCCACCAGCAGCCTGATCTTGCCGTCCTGCGGCAGCCTCTTCTCGGCGATGTCGAGGCCGGCCAATATCTTGACCCTGCTGGAGAGCGCCTCCTGGACGACCTTCGGAGGGGTGATAACCGGGTAGAGGATGCCGTCCACCCTGAACCTCACCTCGACAACCCTCTCGTAGGGCTCCACATGTATGTCGCTCGCCCGGTCCTTTACGGCCTGGAAAAGAAGCGAGTTGAGAAGTTTTATTATCGGGGCCTCGTCGGTCAAGTCCATGAGGTCCTTGGGCTCTTCCCATACCGTTGAGATGGCCTCGAGACTCTCTTCGCTCAAGTCCTCTATGACCTCCTTGGCCGACCCCGAAAGCCTGTCAAAGCACCTGTTGATGGCGTTCAATATCTCGCCCTCGTCCGCGAGCACCGGCACCACCTGGACCCCGGCCAGACGCTCAAGCTCCGTGACGGCGAAGACGCTTTTGTGGCTCGCTATGGCGGCTATGAGACGGTCGTTTCTTTTCCTTAAAGGGAGTATGAGGTTTTTCTTTACGAAGGGCAGGGTGACCCGTTCGAGGAAGGCCGGGTCGATGTATTCGTCCTTTATTTCGTTCAGGCGGTGGAGCTCTCCGTCAAAGACCTTTTCAAGTATGTCGTTCTCCATAAGGTCCGCCTCACTCACCGGGTTTGCCGTCTTTTGCGCCGGGCTTGCCGTCGGTCGCTCCAGGTCTGCTCTTCTCGTCGAACTCCTGCTCTTTTTTCTTCTTGAGGTCTTCAAGGGCGTGGAAGTCCTCGATGATGTATGGTGTTATGAAGACAAGGAGGTTTGTCTTCTGGTTCCGGTCCTTGCTTGATTTAAAGAGCCAGCCCAGAAATGGGATGTCTCCGAGGAGAGGGACCTTCGTGGTGTCGTTCGCGCTCTTGTCCTGGATAAGGCCGCCTATGACGACTGTCTGCTTGTTCTTGACCACGACGGTAGTTTTGGCCGAGCGTTTCGTAGTTATAAGGTCCGAGGCCCCGGTCGTGGTCGTGGGGGCTATGGCGGAGATCTCCTGGTAGATGTCGAGCTTTACGTAGTCACCCTCGCTGATCTTGGGCTTTATCTTAAGCCGTATGCCGATGTCCTTTCTCTCGATGGACTGCAGGAGCGGCTGTGCAGTAGTCGTGGACTCGCGCTCGAGTTTGCTCAGGAACGGGACGTTCTCGCCGACCATTATCTCCGCGTCCGAGTTGTCGCTGGTGAGTATGTGCGGCGTGGAGAGCACGTTTACCACGTCCCTGAAGTCCGAGAGCGAGAAGAGCGCCGCGAAACCCGGCGCCGTCAGGTTGAAAGTGGTCCCGTCGGCCCTTGTCACGGGCACGGTGATGAAGTTACTGAGCCCCCCGATGGACAGTCCGGCAAGGCCGTTTAAGATGGTCTGCATGGCCGGGACGTCAACGGTGCCAACGCCGCCTATGGCCACGGGTTTGCCGCCCTGTTTACCGGTGACGCGGAACTTCGTGCCGAGCTCGATGGCCTTGTCCACCGTCACCTCGGTTATCATCGCCTCGACGAATACCTGCCTGGGCCTCCTGTCGAGCTTGTGGATGACCTGCACGAGGTTGTTGTAGTCGGATGGAGAGGCCATGATGATGAGCGAGTTCGTGCTCTTGTCCGGCGTTACGACTATCCTGCCGGTGAATTCCTGGGTCAATGTCTGCAGCGCCTGCGCCCCCGGGGGCATGCCCCCGGGGGGGGCAGGCCTGGTCAGCGTGTCAAGGACCTTGCCCAGGTCCTCGGCGTTCGCGTTTTCCAGGTAGTGGACATTGATGCGGCTGCTCGCCTCCGGAGGGGCCACGTCCAGAAGCGCGATGAATTTTTTGTAAAAATCCTTGTCCGCTAGCGCGTCCGAGAGTATGACGGCGTTGAGCCTCGGGTCAGCCGTGATGTTGCCTTCCTGCGCTCCGGCCCCCTGGTCCTGAGCCCTCCTGCCGCTTCTTCTCTGCTCCTCTTTCCTGAGTATCTGCGCTATGACCTCGGCCTGGGCGTTTTTTATGTATACTATCTCCGGCTCGCCCTTGGCCGTAACGGCGTCAACGGAGTTCAATATCTTGAGTATCTTTTCGATATTCTGGGCGGTGTCCACCACCAGAAGGGCATTTCGGGCGCCGAAGACCGAGATCTGGCCGTTTCTCGATACAAGCGGCTGAACCGCCGGGAAGGCTTCCTGCGCCTGGACGTAGTTTAACGGGATGAGCCTTACGATGTACTCGTCGGCCCGCGCCTTGTCGGCGTCTTTCAATACCCTGGTGCCGCTCTGCTTGGCCTGTGAGGACGGGATGATCTTGTATGAGTCTCCGGCAGGCACCATCGTGAAGTTCTTAAGTTCGAGAGATGAGACAAACAGGCTCAACGCCTCTTCGCCGGTGAGCTTCTCGGGGGCGATGACGGTGACCTTGCCCTTTAGGGAATCGTCATAGATGAAGTTCTTGCCGGTTATCTCGCTCATTATCCTCACAAGCGAAGACAGCTCGACATCGACGAAGTTTATCGTGATCTTCTCGGGCTGGGCCTTGGAGGCGGGCGCCTTTTTGGCGGCCATCGAAGGGCTTGAGAGCATTACCAGCAAGAAGGTCAGGAAAAAGACGACCGGGGCGCATTTCATGCCGACGCCGGAAGTCCCGGCGCCATCTTCTTTGGCGGAAAAGCCGCAAGCGGCGGGCCGCTCGGGACATGCTGCCGGATTGTACCGGTAAAAGGACCTTCTCATGGTCACCTTATATCGTAATGGAAGTTCATCTTCTGGCCGCCTCTAACCACGTCGAGGTCTATCCTCTTCTCTCCCTTGAGGCCGGTCAATACCTGCACGGCCTTTTCCGGAGAGGTTATCTCAAAACCGTTCACGCGCTTCAATATGTCGCCGTTTTTAAGCCCGATGGTGTCGAAGATGCCGCCGGGCCTTATCTCGTTTACCAAAAACCCCTCTACACCGCCCTGTGACGCCGCCGGGGTAAGCCTCGCGTCCGTCAGGACGGAACCGATGTTGTCGAGGGCGTGCAGTATCGCCTTCTGGTCTACGGCCCAGGCGTTTTCACCGGTCTTTTTAACGGAGGCCGCGTTCCATGAGGCCTTTGCGTCCGCCCCGCGCTCAGGTTCACCGGAAAGAGCCTCAGGCGCGACAGGCCGCGGGGGGGCCTCCCTGGGCATGAAAAGTGTAAAATCCCTGGAGCCGCTCGATATAATCGCGCTGTCCTTCCGGACCTCTTTCAAGACCCCGGCGTCAAAGACATTGTCGCCGACCTTGAAGGTCTTCTCAACCGAGTCGCTTTTTCTTTCCACGATGACCAGGCCGCCTCTTCCGACGAAGGTGCCGATAAGCCTCAGTGAGGCAAGCGCGGAAGACGAGAATTCACCGCCCGTATCGTCCGAAACGGCCACAGCCCTGAATTTCAAGGGGGCCGGCGCGAATACCGGTCTTTCTACTATCGGGGCGTAGACGCCGATCTCCGGGGCCGCTGACGGCGTTGAGGCCGCGGCCTTCGTCAGAGGGATGTTTATCGCGGCGTATCTGTATACCAGGTAGTCCTTTATCAGAAAAGCGAGTACCGGGAAGATGATAATTATAAAGACTGTATTTATCAGATTGAGGTGTTTTGCCATTTCAAAGTATTTTAAACGGACCGCGTATCCCAAGAATCTCTTCCCGTTAGAACAGGCGTGAATTATTTTACCGTTATCGGCTTCTGATTACAGTGACTAAGGTCTGGAGAGGGGAGATCT
>JACRCH010000075.1 GCA_016219115.1 Deltaproteobacteria bacterium | reverse complement strand
TGCCCGGCGACAACGTGAACCTTGATGTTGAGCTTATCACCCCGATAGCGATGGAAGAGGGCTTGAGGTTCGCGATCCGCGAGGGCGGCCGGACCGTGGGCGCCGGGGTCGTAACGAAGATAACAGAGTAAAAAGAGCCGCGTTTTTCGGGGCAAAAAAACAGGAAGAAGATACAGGGATAAGTTTTGTCCCGATGGAGGATTGGATGAGGGATATAATCACATTGGCATGCGCGGAGTGCAAGCGCAGGAACTACTCAACGACAAAGAACAAAAAGACGATTCCGGACCGGCTTGAGCTTAAGAAGTACTGCAAGTTCTGCAAGAAGCACACGCCTCACAAGGAAACGAAGTAGTCTAAACCGCGTACTCAAGGGCTATGAACCACCCCGCAAGCCTTGCCAGCGGGGTTTCCGAAGGGAGATCTGTTTTTGCATACGCGGCAAGCCGCGCTTAATTCAACCCGAAGGAAATATTAAAAACCCTCGGGCCGCGTTTGATTTTGTCCTGTAGGTCTTCAGACGACAGGCCAGTAGCTCTAACGGCTAGAGCGGCGGTCTCCAAAACCGCAAGTTGGGGGTTCGAATCCCTCCTGGCCTGCCATTTTTTCAGATTGATTCGACTGTAAAGATAAAAAGAAACGGGACAACAGGGACGGGAATGGAAAAGATAGATAAGGCCAAACAGTTTTACGCCGACTCGAAACAGGAGCTTAAGAAGGTCACCTGGCCCACAAAGCAGCAAACCATCACATCGACATGGGTCGTTATAATCGTGACGGTCGTGTTGTCGGTATTTTTGGGCCTGGTAGATTTGGTCCTTTCCAAGTTGGTCGGCTTAATTCTGAAATGAGGTGATATGGGGAAAAAGTGGTATGTGGTTCATACCTACTCAGGGTATGAGAACAAGGTAAAGGCGGCCCTGGAGGAGAAGATAAAGCAGTCCGGCAAGGAAGCCCTCTTCGGAGAGGTGCTGGTCCCTTCAGAGAAGGTCGTCGATATGGTCAAAGGGGTCAAGAGGACCACTTCGAGGAAGTTTTTCCCCGGCTATATACTCATCAACATGGAGCTTAACGATGAGACATGGCATCTTGTGAAGGCCGTCCCGAAGGTGACGGGCTTTGTCGGCGGGCAGGAAGCCCCTCCGACCATCTCCGAGGAGGAGGTCCACAAGATCACCCGTCAGATGGAAGAGGGGGCCGTGAGGCCCAAGCCCAAGGTCCTCTTTGACCGCGGGGAAAACATAAGGGTCATAGACGGGCCCTTCACCAACTTCACCGGGATAGTCGAAGAGGTCAAGCCCGATAAAGGCAAACTCCGCGTCCTGGTGAGCATATTCGGCAGGGCCACGCCCGTTGAACTCGATTTCGTGCAGGTGGAAAAGTCTTAAAAACGCAGCGCATATCGTGGGAGCTGACAGAGCGACAGCCGCAGGAGCGTACCACAATTCAAGATAGCGATGGAGCGGCCGGGCGACCCCCGGGTCCGCGAAGAGAGGTCCAGGAATGGCAAAAAAGATAACAGGTCAGATCAAACTGCAGATACCGGCCGGGAAGGCTAACCCTTCACCCCCGGTAGGCCCCGCGCTCGGCCAGCACGGCGTGAACATCATGGAGTTCTGCAAGCAGTTCAACGCAAGGACCCAGGCCCAGGACGGGATGATCACCCCGGTAGTCATCACTGTATTCGCCGACAGGTCTTTCTCGTTCGTGACGAAGACCCCTCCGGCTTCGGTGCTCATACTCAAGGCCGCGGGCGTTGAGAAGGGCTCCAAGGAGCCTAACAAGGAGAAGGTCGGCAAGGTCACCAGAAAGCAGGTGCAGGACATAGCCAGATTAAAGCTCCCGGACTTGAACGCCGGCAGCCTCGATGCGGCGATAAAGACTATCGAAGGCACCGCCAGAAGCATGGGCATCACGGTGGAGGGTTAGCGCAATGGGAAAAAAATACGAAGCAGCAAAGGCAAAAGTTGAGGAAGGCCGCACGTATGATCTGGAAGCGGGGTTCAAGCTCGTCCCCGAGACTATATGCGCCAAGTTCGATGAGACGGTAGAGGTATCCGGTCGTCTTGGAGTGGACCCCAAGCACCCTGAGCAGATGGTCAGGGGGACCGTGGTGCTCCCGCACGGCATAGGAAAAAAGGTCAGGGTCCTCGTATTCGCCAAGGGCGAAAAGGAGGCCGAGGCCAAAGAAGCCGGCGCCGACTACATAGGGGCCGAAGAGCTTATGGAGAAGGTCAACAAGGGCTGGCTTGATTTTGACGCGATAGTGGCCACCCCGGACATCATGGGCGCCGTCGGCAAGCTCGGTAAGGTGTTGGGCCCCAGGGGCCTTATGCCAAACCCCAAGCTCGGCACCGTTACCTTCGATGTGAAGAAGGCGGTACACGACCTTAAGGCCGGTAAGGTGGAGTTCAGGGTCGACAAGGCCGGAAATATCCATGTCCCGGTCGGCAAGGCCTCTTTCGGCGGCGCCAAGCTCAAGGACAACTTCATGGCCCTCATGGAAGCCATCGTAAAAGCGAAACCGGCTTCGAGCAAGGGCACATACGTCAGAAGCCTCTTTGTCTCCACCACGATGGGCCCCTCCATAAGGCTTGACCCGGTGGAAATAAGGGACATATTCAAGTAGCATAACGGTCCGGTCCCGCCCGAACGCTTCGCGCGGGACGCGTAACGGATGAGCCTCGCGGTTGAGGGGCACGGTACGGCAGGCACTGAATATTCACCGGCAACACCAGGCTTCAGGCGGTCCGCGATACCGGGGCGCAAAACTCCGTGATTCAAGACCGTTAAAAATAACGAAAACCGGTCAAAGACAGTAGGGGCGCAAGCTTAATTATCCTACCGAGGCCAGGGCTGAAAGTGCCACCGTTAAAGCCGGATGGTGCGCGGGACATCTGTTTCCCGGGCGCCGTCACGCTTTTTAAGCCTTGTTACTCTTCTGTCTTTTGATACGAAGACGGAAAGGAGGGAGAGAAGAGATTGGATAAATCAGCGAAGGTAAAAGTCGTAGAAGAGATCCAGGAGAAGTTCAAGAAGGCTAACGCCACCTTTATAACCGATTACAAGGGCATAAAGGCGCTTGAGATGGACGAGATCAGAAAGGCCTTGAGGGACGCTTCCATCGATTTCAAGATCGTCAGGAACACACTGGCCAAACGCGCCATCAAGGGCACCGAGCTTGAATCCATATCCGGGGACCTGAAGGGCTCTACCGCCATAGCGTTCAGCTACAAGGACGCGGCGGCTGCCGCCAAGGCCCTGGTGCAGTTCACCAAGGACAAGCCGAACCTGAAGCTCAGGGCAGGCACTCTCGGGAAAAAGGCCATAAGTCTCGAGGGGATCAAGGGCCTTGCCGAGCTGCCGCCGAGGGAAGTCCTCCTGGGCAGGCTCTTGGGCTCGATGAAATCGCCCACAACGGGCCTTGTCATGGTCTTAAGCGGCGTGCCGAGAAAGTTCCTTTACGCACTGAACGCGATAAAGGACCGGAAGGCTGCGGCTGCGCAGTAACAGTGTTGCGAGAATCCGTTGTTTTTGACGCGCCAAAATACCCAATAAAACACAAATTCAGGAGGAAACTGAAATGGCTGAGATAAAGAAAGAGGATGTAATAAAGTTTATAGAGAGCATGAGCGTATTGGAGCTTGCGGAACTGGTAAAGGAGCTTGAGGAGAAGTTCGGCGTTTCAGCCGCGGCCCCCATGGCCGTAGCCGCCGCCGGCGCCCCGGCCGGCGCCGGCGCTGCCGCCGCCGCCGAGAAGACCGAGTTCAACGTTATCCTCAAGGACGCCGGGGCCGAGAAGATAAAGGTCATCAAGGAAGTAAGGTCGATAACCGGTCTCGGACTCAAGGAAGCCAAGGACCTCGTCGAAGGCGCCCCGAAGACACTGAAGGAAGGCGTGAACAAGGAAGAGGCCGAGAAGATAAAGAAGCAGGTCGAGAGCGCCGGCGCCAAGGTGGAGATCCAGTAAGCGGCGCTTCGAATTTCCGCAGAGTTCGATTCACTCAAGGCAAGCTGCTGCGGTCTTTTAAGGATATACATCTGGACACCCCCATCAGGGCTTGCGAGGTTTCATTAAAAAGGCGGAAGTGCTCTTTTGAAAGCGAAGGCGCCGCCGCAAGGCGGCGCCAATCGCCGGCACCATCTAATTGAATCAGCCCGCCGGGCCTCCGGCGGGCGATTCTTCTCAGGGATTCCAAAAAGGATTCTAAAAAGGAGCAGAATAAAATATGGCTTCCTCTCATCAAATAAACGGACAGGTCTTGAGGAAGGATTACTCCAGGATCGGCAAGGTGGTGAGCATGCCCAACCTTATCGAAGTTCAAAAGAAATCATTCGTTCATTTTCTCCAGCTCGACAACAGGCCGGAGGACAGGGCTGATCTCGGTCTTCAGGCCGTCTTTAAGAGCGCTTTCCCGATAAAGGACTTCAGCAACACCGCTTCGCTCGAGTTCGTTAAGTACCATCTCCTTGAGCCCAAGTACACGGTGGACGAATGCCACCAGAAGGGCATGACATACGCCTCTCCCATCAAGATAATGGTGAGGCTCATCATGTGGGACAAGGACGCCGAGACGGGCGCTCAGTCGATACGCGACATCAAGGAGCAGGAGGTCTATTTCGGCGAGATCCCGCTCATGACCGATAACGGCAGTTTTATTATTAACGGCACCGAAAGGGTAATCGTAAGTCAGCTTCACAGGTCCCCAGGAGTATTCTTCGAGTTCGAAAAGCCCAAGGGGTTCACCGGCAAGGTGCTTTACACCGCCAGGGTGATACCCTACCACGGCAGCTGGCTGGACTTCGAGTTCGACCAGAAGGACTGGCTTTACGTAAGGATAGACAAGAGAAGGAAGATGCCCGCCACGATCCTGCTGAAGGCGCTCGGATATTCCGTTGAGGAGATGTTGAATTATTTCTACCCGAGCGAGGAGATAGTACTCGAAGGCAAGAAGATACTTAAAAGCGTGGAGCCGGACTTCCTCGTGGGCCAGAAGGCCGCCAGGGACATCAAGGACCCGGTCTCAGGCGATGTGATAGTCAAGAAGGACAGGAAGTTCACCAGGCTCGTTATAAAAAAGCTTGTGGGGGCCGGGATCAAGTACATCCCGGTCGAGGTCGAGGACATCGTAGGAAGGGTGGCTTCGCGCGACATCGTGGACCCCAACACCGGCGAGGTCATTCTCGAGTGCAATCAGACCTTATCGAGGGAGAAGCTCGACGAGATCTCCCGCAGGAACATAACAAGCTTCAAGCTTCTCCTCATAGAGGCGATGGGGAACTTTTTCAGGGAGACTCTCCTCAACGACAAGATCGGCAACGAGGACATAAGGACAGTTGTGGAGTACAGGAAGGAAAACTCCGACGACCCCACGACCAACATGACCTTGAACGCGAGGATCGAGATATACAAGAGGCTCAAACCCGGAGACCTCCCGACGGTCGATACTACAAACGCGTTCTTCCAGGACCTCTTCTTCACGCCCGAGAGATACGACCTCTCGAAGGTCGGCCGTCTGAAGCTTAACCGTAAGCTCGGCTTCGACGTCTCTCTGGACATAACGACCTTGAGGAAGGAAGACATCCTGGAGGTCGTGCGCTATCTTATACTTTTAAGGAACGGACAGGGGACCGTAGACGACATCGACCACCTCGGAAACAGGAGGGTAAGGTCGGTCGGGGAGCTCCTTGAGAACCAGTACAGGATCGGGCTTTTGCGCATGGAGAGGGCCGTCAAGGAGAGGATGAGCCTCGGGGAGCTTGAAACGCTCATGCCACACGACCTCATAAACCCCAAGCCCGTCTCTGCCGTTATAAAGGAGTTTTTCGGTTCCTCACAGCTGTCGCAGTTCATGGACCAGACCAACCCGCTCTCCGAGATAACGCACAAAAGGAGGCTTTCGGCCCTTGGCCCCGGCGGTCTTACGAGGGAGAGGGCGGGTTTCGAGGTCAGGGACGTCCACGCCACGCATTACGGACGCATATGCCCGATCGAGACGCCTGAAGGCCCGAACATCGGACTCATCGTCTCTCTTTCGACCTATGCCCGCGTCAACGACTTCGGGTTCATAGAGACCCCGTACAGGGAGGTCAAGGAAGGCAAGGTCACGACCAGGATAACCTACCTCTCCGCCCTTGACGAGGAGCACCACGTCATAGCGCAGGCGAACGCGCCGATAGACAAGGACGGCAAGTTCATAAACGAGTTCATCTCGGCCAGGAAGGGCGGCGAGTTCATCATGGCGCGTCCCGAGGACATAACCCTCATGGACGTCTCCCCGAACCAGCTCGTCAGCGTGGCGGCGGCTTTGATACCGTTCCTCGAAAACGACGACGCCAACAGGGCCCTTATGGGCTCCAACATGCAGAGGCAGGCCGTGCCGCTTATCCGTACCGAGGCCCCGATAGTCGGGACCGGCATGGAGAGTGTTGTCGCGAGGGACTCGGGAGTAACCATCCTCGCCAGGCACCCCGGCGTGGTGGAAAGCGTCGATGCCACGAGGATAGTCGTAAGGAACGACACCGGCGGGGTCGACATCTATAACCTCACCAAGTTCAGAAGGTCTAACCAGAACACGTGCCTCAACCAGAAGCCCATAGTGTTCAGGGGCGAAGTCCTTACCGCGGGGCAGGTCATAGCCGACGGCCCTTCGACCGACGAAGGAGAGCTCGCGCTCGGAAGAAACGTACTTGTGGCGTTCATGCCGTGGGGCGGTTACAACTTCGAGGACTCCATACTTTTAAGCGAGAGGCTTCTCAGGGACGACGTCTTCACCTCGGTGCACATCGAGGAGTTCGAGGTCGTGGCCAGGGACATAAAGCTCGGCAAGGAAGAGATAACAAGGGATATCCCGAACGTCGGCGAAGAGGCCCTGAAGGACCTCGACGAGTCCGGCATAATAAGGATAGGCGCCGAGGTGATGCCCGGAGACATCCTTGTCGGCAAGATCACTCCCAAGGGAGAGACCCAGCTGTCGCCGGAGGAAAAACTCCTGAGGGCCATATTCGGCGAGAAGGCCGAGGACGTAAAGGACACCTCCCTGAGGGTCCCCCCCGGGATCGAAGGCGTGGTCATCGACGCCAAGGTATTTTCAAGAAAGGGCGCCGAGAAGGACGAGAGGAGCAGGTCCATAGAGGACAAGGAAATGGCCCGCCTCATGAAGGACCGCGAGGACGAGATAAACATAGTCAAGGAGTCGGCCTACAACAGGGTCGAAAAGCTCCTTCTCAACAAAAAATCACAGGTACGCATAGCGGACAAGAAAGGCAATACGATCTTAAGCAAGGGCAAGCCCATCACGAGGGAGGTCCTTGACGCCATCCCGCAGGCGAAGTGGCACGAGATCATACCCGCCGACGAGAAGGCCGAAAACGAGGTGTCCAACATCACCGGCAACCTGGCCGAGCAGATAGACCTCATAAAGGTCGTCTTCGACGACAGGATCAACAGACTTAAAAGGGGCGATGAGCTCCCGCCGGGCGTCATAAAGATGGTAAAGGTCTATATCGCCATGAAGAGGAAGGTCTCGGTAGGCGATAAGATGGCTGGCCGCCACGGTAACAAAGGCGTCATCTCAAGGATACTCCCCGAAGAGGACATGCCGTACCTCGGGGACGGCACGCCCGTGGACATAGTCTTAAACCCGCTGGGCGTTCCGTCAAGGATGAACATCGGCCAGATATTGGAGACCCACCTCGGATGGGCCGCCAAGAACCTCGGGGCCGCCATAAACGCCCTCGTGGAGAAGCACTCCTCGCCCAACACCGTCAGGGAGAGGATAAAGAAGGTCTACGGCTCTCTTGAGTTCAGCAAGTTCATAAACGGCCTCTCCGAAGACGAGGTCATCGAGGTCGCCAAAAAGCTGTCCAGGGGCGTCCACATGGCGAGCCCCGTCTTCGACGGAGCCACGGAAAACGACGTTAAAGACGCCCTTGATCTCGCGGCCCTGCCCAAAAACGGCAAGATGGTCCTGTACGACGGCAAGAGCGGGGACGCATTCGACCAGGCGGTCACGGTCGGGATGATGTACATGATGAAGCTCCATCACCTGGTCGATGACAAGATTCACGCAAGGTCCACCGGCCCGTACTCGCTCGTCACCCAGCAGCCGCTCGGCGGTAAGGCCCAGTTCGGCGGCCAGAGGCTCGGAGAGATGGAAGTCTGGGCCATGGAGGCATACGGCGCGGCCCATACCCTCCAGGAGTTCCTGACCGTCAAGTCCGACGACGTTCCAGGGCGCACCAAGATGTACGAGTCGATAGTCACCGGCAATTATATCCTTGAGCCGACGCTGCCGGAGTCGTTCAGCGTCCTTATAAAGGAACTCCAGAGCCTGGCGCTCGATATAAGCCTCATCGAGGAAGAAAAAGAGGATTAGGCGGGGATGCGGGCCCCGGGGCCCGCCCTTTGAAGCGGGGTAATGCCCCGCTAACCTAAAGAGGTTGTCCGGGAAACCGGCAAAAAAGGAGGTCTCACTTTGGAAAGCCTTATGGCATTATTCGACAAACATAAAAAACCTATGGACTTTAACGCCATAAGAATAACCATTGCCTCTCCCGAAAGGATAAGGGAATGGTCTCACGGCGAGGTTAAAAAGCCGGAGACCATCAACTACAGGACCTTTAAGCCTGAACGGGACGGACTTTTCTGCGCCAAGATATTCGGTCCCGTGAAGGACTTCGAGTGCAACTGCGGAAAATACAAGAGGATGAAGCACAGGGGAGTGGTCTGCGAAAAATGCGGCGTTGAGGTCATCCCCTCAAACGTAAGAAGGGAAAGGCTAGGTCACATCGAGCTTGCCACCCCGGTTGCGCACATCTGGTTTTTAAGGAGCCTTCCCTCGAGGATAGGCGCCGCTCTCGATATGACGCTGAAGGAACTCGAACGCGTCCTTTATTACGAAAACTATGTGGTCCTCGATCCCAAGGAGACGGAGTTCAAGGAAGGGGAGCTTTTAAACGAGGAGAAGTACCAGAAGGGCATGGAGAAGTACGGCTTCGACGGCTTCACCTGCGGCATGGGCGCCGAGGCCGTCAGGGAACTCCTGCGTAAACTCGACCTTGAGAAGCTTTCGGCAACGCTCAGGGCCGAGATGAAAAAGACCTCTTCCGACGCCAAGAAGAAGAGGATAGCCAAGAGGCTCAAGGTAATAGACGCGTTTCTGAACTCCGGGAACAAGCCTGAGTGGATGATCCTTGAGGTCATCCCGGTGCTGCCGCCGGACCTGAGGCCCCTTGTGCCCCTTGACGGCGGCAGGTTCGCCACATCCGATTTAAACGACCTCTACAGGAGGGTCATAAACAGGAATAACCGCTTGAAGAGGCTGATGGAACTTAACGCCCCGGACATCATCATCAGGAACGAGAAGAGGATGCTCCAGGAGGCGGTTGACGCCCTCTTCGACAACGGGAGAAGGGGCAGGATCATAACCGGCCAGAACAAGAGGCCGCTTAAGTCCCTCTCCGACATGATAAAGGGCAAGGGAGGCCGTTTCAGGCAGAACCTCCTCGGTAAACGAGTAGACTACTCAGGCCGCTCCGTCATCGTCATCGGACCGGACTTAAGGCTGCATCAGTGCGGCCTGCCCAAGAAGATGGCCCTGGAGCTCTTCAAGCCCTTTATCTATCAGAAGCTTGAGGAGAAGGGGTACGCCACGACCATCAAGAGCGCCAAGAAGATGCTTGAGAAGGAGAGGCCCGAGGTGTGGGACGTCCTGGACGAGGTCATCAGGGAGCACCCGGTCATGTTAAACCGCGCCCCGACGCTCCACAGGCTCGGCATACAGGCGTTTGAGCCTATACTCATAGAGGGCAAAGCCATACAGCTCCATCCGCTCGTGTGTACGGCCTTCAACGCCGACTTCGACGGAGACCAGATGGCCGTGCACGTGCCGCTCTCCATCGAGGCGCAGGTCGAAGCCAGGGTCCTCATGATGTCCACGAACAACATCCTTTCGCCGGCGCACGGCAAGCCGATAATAGTCCCCACGCAGGACATAGTCCTGGGGCTTTACTACCTCACGAGGAACAGGCCCGGCGTAAAGGGCGAGGGCAAGAGGTTCGCGTCCATGGATGAGGTGAGGGCCGCGTACGACGCGAGAGAAGTGCACATCCAGGCGGGCATAAAGCTCAAGCTCGACGGAAAGCTCATCGACACTACCGTCGGCAGGTGCGTCATGATGGAGGTCATACCGCCCTCTATCAGGTTTGACGAGATAAACAAGGTCATGGACAAGAAGCGTCTGGCCGACCTCATTGACATATGCTACAGGAGGGCCGGTTCCAAGGAGACGGTAATCCTCGCCGACAGACTGAAGGACCTCGGCTACCAGCACGCCACAAAGGCCGGGATCTCCATCTGCATCGACGACATGAAGATACCGAGGAAGAAGGGAGAACTTCTTGACTCGGCGTACGAAGAGGTCAAGGAGATACAGAAGCAGTACAACGAAGGTCTTATAACCGACGGCGAGCGCTACAACAAGGTCATCGACATCTGGGCGCAGGCCACGGAAGAGATTGCCGAGGAGATGCTCCGCGAACTCGGGACCGATCAGGTGAAGGACGAAAACGGAGTGGAGCAGGACGTCCCGAGTTTCAACCCCATCTTCATCATGGCGGACTCCGGAGCCAGGGGTTCCGCCCAGCAGATCAGGCAGCTTGCCGGGATGAGGGGACTCATGGCCAAGCCTTCGGGCGAGATCATCGAGACGCCGATCACCGCGAACTTCAGGGAAGGCCTAACCGTGCTCCAGTACTTCATCTCCACCCACGGCGCCAGAAAGGGTCTTGCCGATACGGCCTTGAAGACGGCCAACTCGGGTTATCTTACAAGAAGGCTCGTAGACGTGGCGCAGGACGCCATCATCGCCGAAGACGACTGCGGAACGCTTGACGGAATATACATGACCCCGCTCGTGGAAGGCGGAGAGGTCATCGAGCCGATAGGAGAGAGGATACTCGGAAGGGTGGCCCTCGAAGAGGTAGCCGACCCGTTCAGCAAGGGTGTCATTGTCGAGGCCAACGATGAGATAGACGAGAGCAAGGTGGAAAAGATCGAGGAAGCCGGAGTGGACAGGGTTAAGATCAGGTCCGTTCTTACGTGCAGGAGTACCCGCGGCATCTGCATCAAATGCTACGGACGCGACCTGACAAGAGGCAGGATGGTGGAGATGGGCGAAGCCGTCGGCGTCATAGCCGCGCAGTCGATCGGCGAGCCCGGCACGCAGCTTACGATGAGGACCTTCCATATCGGAGGCACCGCGTCGAGGAGAGCCGAGCAGACGACGCTTGAGGCGAGGCACGAAGGCTTCATCAAGTACCACAGCCTCAATGTCGCCATGAACTCGAGGAACGAAGCCATCGTCATGAACCGTAACGGCGACATCGCCATACAGGACGAGCAGGGCAGGGACCGCGAGAAAAACCCGGTCATTTACGGCGCAAGACTCAGGATGAAGGAGGGCCAGAAGGTAGAGCCAGGCACCACGATAGCCGACTGGGACCCGTACACCATCCCGATCATCACCGAGGTCGGCGGTATCGTAAGGTTCGGCGACATCGAGGACACGAAGACCATGAGGGAGCAGGTAGACGAGGTAACGGGCCTCTCCAGCAAGGTCATCGTGACATACAAGGAAGGGGATTTAAGGCCGAGGGTGTCCATAAAGGACGAGCACGGCAAGACGCAGAAGGTGCCCGGCACCAACATCGAGGCGCGCTACCTCCTGCCGGTAGGGGCCATCCTCACGATAAACGAGGGTGACACCGTAAAGGCCGGAGACATGGTCGCCAAGATCCCCAGAGAGACGACCAAGACCAAGGACATCACCGGCGGGTTGCCGAGGGTCGCCGAGCTTTTCGAAGCCAGGAAACCGAAGGAGACCGCCGTAATAAGCGAGATCGACGGACTCGTCTCGTTCGGCAAGGACACCAAGGGCAAAAGGAAGGTCGTCATCACGCCCGAGACCGGAGATCCCAAGGAGTACCTGATACCCAAGGGCAAGCACATAAGCGTGAGGGAAGGCGACAGGGTAAGGGCCGGAGAGCCGCTCATGGACGGCAGCGCCAACCCGCACGACATACTGCGCGTCCTCGGCGTTAAAGAGCTCGCCAAGTACCTTGTCGACGAGGTGCAGGAGGTCTACAGGCTCCAGGGCGTCAAGATAAACGACAAGCACATAGAGGTAATAGTCAGGCAGATGCTCAGAAGGGTCAAGATAAAAGACCCCGGCGACACCAACCTCCTGATAGGCGAGCAGGTCGAAAGGTATATCTTCGAGGCCGAGAACGACAAGATCATATCCAAGGGCAAGCAGCCGGCCATAGCCGAGCCGCTCCTGCAGGGTATAACCAAGGCTTCGCTTTCGACAGAGAGCTTTATTTCAGCCGCTTCGTTCCAGGAGACAACAAAGGTCTTGACAGGAGCGGCCGTTGAGGGCAAGATAGACTACTTGCGCGGACTCAAGGAGAACGTAATAATGGGCCGTCTTATACCGGCTGGCTCAGGTTTTAAAAAGTACATCAAGGTCCACTCCGGCGTAGCCCCGGCGGAAGCCGAGGATGCAAAGGCGCCGGAAGCGGATGTGGAACCGGCCGCCTCGTAAGCGGCCGTTCATGACGGTGGGTGCCTGAAAATGTTTTTTCAGGATAAAAAGTGACATAAACCAAAAACGGGCGATTTTAGTTCTTGACAAGGCCCGTTAAAGCTGGTAGATTGCTTTGATTTACGCCAGTTAGCTAACAGCGAAAGGTAATTTATGCCGACAATCAATCAACTCGTGCGCAAGGGCAGGCAGAAACCCAAGTTCAAGACCGCCTCCCCGGCCCTTGACAGCTGCCCTCAGAAAAGGGGCGTGTGCGTCAGGGTTTACACAACCACACCGAAGAAACCCAACTCAGCGCTCCGTAAGGTCGCAAGGGTCAGGCTCACAAACGGGATGGAAGTGACATCTTATATCCCGGGTGTCGGACACAACCTGCAGGAGCACTCAGTGGTCCTAATCAGGGGCGGAAGGGTAAAAGACCTTCCCGGTGTCAGGTACCATATAGTCAGGGGCACCCTCGACACGATGGGTGTGCAGGACAGGAAGCAGGCGAGATCGAAGTACGGAGCCAAGAGGCCCAAGTAAGACGATTTTTTTAGCGCCCCGAGGGGCCCTGGAAGATAATTCAAGCAAGTTAATGTAGTGGAGGGAAGATATGCCTCGCAAGGGGAATGTCCCGAAGAGGGACGTGCTGCCGGATCCTAAATTTAACGACAAGGTAATCGCAAAGCTTATAAACAAGCTTACCTCCGACGGCAAGAAGAGCAAGGCCGAGATGATAATCTACGGCGCGCTCGAGTCCGTCGAGGAGAAGACCAAGACTGAGTCCATGAAGGTCTTCAAGAAGGCCCTTGAGAACATAAAGCCCGTCCTGGAGGTCAAATCAAGGAGGGTCGGCGGAGCGACTTATCAGGTCCCCGTTGAGGTAAGGCCCGACAGGAAGCTTTCTCTCGCATTAAGGTGGCTTGTCGGCTACGCCAGGGTCAGAAGCGAGAAGTCCATGACCGAGAAGCTCGCCGGAGAGCTCATTGACGCCTCCAACAACAAGGGCGGGTCCGTAAAGAAGAAGGAAGATGTCCACAAGATGGCCGAGGCCAACAAGGCGTTCGCTCATTACCGCTGGTAATTCTTCTCAAGAGTGCAGCAGGCAAGAGGTCCCGCCGAAGCGGGTGTCTTTAAGAAGATAAAAGCTTCTAACCTGACCAAAAAATAAAACCAAAATTTTGCCGCCGTGCAAGTCTCCAGGGATACTGCATGGGGTGAAACTTAGAATCGAAACTGTTCGATCGAGGAGTCGTTCCGTTGGCAAGGACAATACCGTTAGAGAGACAGAGAAATATCGGCATCATGGCCCATATCGATGCGGGTAAGACGACGACCACGGAGAGGATACTCTACTACACCGGCGTCACCTACAAGATAGGCGAAGTCCACGACGGCACGGCCGTCATGGACTGGATGGAGCAGGAGAAGGAGAGGGGCATCACGATCACCTCTGCCGCCACCACCTGCTCATGGAAGGATGTCCGCATAAACATCATAGACACCCCGGGACACGTGGATTTCACCATCGAGGTCGAGAGGTCTCTGAGGGTGCTTGACGGCGCGGTCGCGGTCTTCTGCTCGGTCGGCGGAGTCGAGCCGCAGAGCGAGACCGTCTGGCGCCAGGCCAACAAGTACAAGGTCCCGAGGATCGCGTTCATAAACAAGATGGACAGGGTAGGCGCGGACTTTTTCCGCGTCGTAGGCATGCTGGTGGACAGGCTCAAGACCAGGCCCGCCCTGCTCCAACTCCCGATCGGCAAGGAAGAGACCTTCAAGGGAGTAGTGGACCTCGTCAGCAACAGGGCGATAGTATGGGAAGACGATTCCCTGGGCGCCAAGTTTCATTTTGAGGAGATCCCGGCCGACATGTTGGACCAGGTCGCGGAGTACAGGGGAAAGCTCATAGAGGCGGCTGCTGATTTTGACGAGAAGATAATGGAGAAGTACCTTGAAGGAGCGGATGTCGCTCCTGAGGAGATAATGAAGGCGGTCAGGAAAGGCACTATAGCGATGGAGATAACCCCTGTCATATGCGGCTCCTCCTTCAAGAACAAGGGAGTCCAGAACCTTCTTGACTCCGTTGTAGATTATCTGCCTTCTCCCGTAGATGTGCCGGCCATTACGGGCATCGACCCCAAGACAGACGCTGAAGACAAGAGAGAGACCGCCGACAGCGCGCCCTTTGCGGCTCTCGCGTTCAAGATCATGACCGACCCGTTCGTCGGACAGCTTACGTTCTTCCGCGTATACTCGGGAGTCATGAACGCCGGTTCCTATGTCTACAACTCGACAAAAGACAAGAAAGAGCGTGTTGGCAGACTCGTGAAGATGCACGCCAACAAGCGTGAAGATGTCAAAGAGGTCTGCGCCGGCGATATCGCCGCCGCCGTGGGCTTGAAATATACGATCACAGGTGATACCATATGTGATCCTGAAAAGCCCATAATACTCGAGTCGATGGACTTCCCTGACCCGGTCATCTCCATCGCCATAGAGCCCAAGACCAAGGCAGACCAGGAAAAGCTCGGCATAGCGCTTCAGAAACTCGCCATCGAAGACCCTTCGTTCAGGGTCAAGACAGACGAGGAGACGGGCCAGACCATCATCTCCGGAATGGGCGAGCTTCACCTGGAGATCATCGTCGACAGGATGCTTCGCGAGTTCAAGGTCGAGGCCTCCGTCGGAAAACCCCAGGTCGCTTACAGGGAGACCATCACGAAGAAGTCCAGGGCCGAAGGCAAGTACGTCAGGCAGACCGGCGGAAGAGGCCAGTACGGCCATGTATATATCGAGCTTGAGCCGTCGGAGAAGGGCAAGGGCTTCGAGTTCGTAAACAAGGTCGTCGGCGGATCGATCCCGAAGGAATATATAAACCCGGTTGAAAACGGCATCAGGGAAGCCACCGAATCAGGCGTCCTCGCGGGGTACCCGGTAGTGGATGTAAGGGTAACGCTTTACGACGGTTCGTATCATGACGTCGACTCCTCTGAAATGGCCTTCAAGATCGCCGGCTCCATGGCGTTCAAGGAAGCGGTAAGGAGCTCCGGCCCGATACTCCTTGAGCCTATAATGGATGTCGAGGTCGTGATCCCCGAGCAGTTCATGGGAGATGTCATCGGAGACCTTAACTCCAGGAGGGGCAAGATCCTCGGCATGGACTCAAGGGGCGGTTTTCAGGTGGTCTCGGCCAATGTCCCGCTCGCGAACATGTTCGGGTACTCAACGGATTTAAGGTCAAAGACGCAGGGAAGGGCCTCGTATACGATGCAGTTCGCGCATTACGAACAGGTCCCGAACTCCGTCCTTGAAGTGATAACAGCGAAATCACAGGGCAAGTAATTAACTTATTAAGTAATTTTGGAGGAAGATCATGAGCAAGGCTAAATTTGAGAGAGGCAAGGCGCACCTGAATGTCGGCACGATAGGCCACGTTGACCACGGCAAGACGTCACTGACGGCCGCGATAACGAAGGTGCTCTCGTCGAAGGGATACGCCGAGT
>JACRCH010000072.1 GCA_016219115.1 Deltaproteobacteria bacterium | reverse complement strand
TCGTTAAAAACCTGCATACAGACCTTTAATTTTAACGGTCCGGCAGCCCCCTGGCCTTAACCCCACGGGGCGTTCGCGTATAATTTGGGAAGATGGGATAAAAAAACCTTCGAGTATGAATACGGGCGTATAAGAGGAGAGTAAGGCGGCCTGTCGCTCATCGGCCGCCGTTGCCAAAAGATACATGTCGGATATCGTGATCGCGCCTATGGTCCGGTCCCCGGAGTATTTCGCCGGCCTTTTTCCGTCCGGGTTATTTCGGCACCTTCTCCCAGTCCTCAAGGAACTTCTTTATGCCCGCGTCCGTAAGCGGGTGCTTGGAGAGCTGTTCAAGCACCTTGAAAGGGATAGTGGCCACATGCGCTCCCATGGCGGCGCTGTCGAGCACGTGGATCGGGCTTCTGATGGACGCCACGATGACCTCGGAAGCGAACCCGTAGTTGTCGTAGATGTCGAGTATCTGGCTTATGAGGTCCATCCCGGTATGCGAGATGTCGTCGAGCCTGCCGACAAAGGGGCTCACATAGGAGGCGCCGGCCTTGGCCGCCAGAAGCGCCTGAAGCGCTGAGAACACGAGAGTCACATTGGTCTTTATCCCTTCGGCCGAGACGGTCTTTACGGCCTGCAGTCCGTCAAGGGTCATGGGGACCTTTACGACTATGTTGGGGTGGATCTTTGATAGCTCGCGGGCCTCCTTTATAAGGCCTTTGGCGTCCAGGCTTACCGCCTCGGCGCTCACCGGGCCGTCCACTATCGAGCAGATCTCCTCGATCATCTCCTTGAACGAGCGCTTCTCCCTGGCAACAAGCGAGGGGTTTGTGGTCACGCCGTCGACCAGGCCCCAGCCCGCGGCCTTCTTGATCTCTTCGATGTTTGCGGTATCTATGAAGAACTTCATTAAAAACCCCCTTGACTTAAATTTTTTACTGTGCGAATATTTTTTATTGAGACTTCGGTCCAGTTTTTTCAAATCTGCCGGTTTAAGTGTGAATGATAGCCTGAAACGGCGGTTATTTCAAGATTTAATTGAAAGGGCCGCGACCGGAGGGCCGAGCCTCAAGTTTCATGTCAGTGTCTGTGCCGAAGTGGCGGAATTGGTAGACGCGCAAGATTCAGGTTCTTGTGGGTGAAAGCCTGTGGGGGTTCGAGTCCCCCCTTCGGCACCAGTTTTACAGGAGAGCTTTTGGGACTCGAACGGCATCCGAGCGCCGAGCAGGTGCGAGGAAGAGGCCATTCGTGAGAACGGCCGGAAGCGAGGATGACCGGAGCCGTAGCGAGCCGCGGGAGCGGCGAAGCAGAGGCCGAGTCCCCCCTTCGGCACCAGTTACTTTCTTTTTGGAAAAAAAGAAAGTAACCAAAGAAAAACCGGTTATAAAACTTTGGGACTCGAACTGCGTCCGAGCGCCGAGCAGGCGCGAGGAAGAGGCCGAGTTCCCCTTCGGCGCCGGTTACTCCCTTTTTGGAAAAAAAGAAAGTAACCAAAGAAAAACCGGTTATTGGACCGCGGGGCGCAAACAGCGTCCGGACCCAAAATTGTCTTCATGGAATAACGCTTTTCTCAAGCCCCCCAGCTTAACAAAAGACGCCCGCCCGATCGTGTGTAAAAGCCGATGTCCCCGGATTGACCGGATAAAGTTCTGAAGGCTTTTTGCCGAAAAGATACCAGGATGAAAAACCCGAAGATACTCGTCATAATCCCCGCCTTCAACGAGGAAGCCAACATAAAAGGGGTATTGTCCGCCATAAAAACGCATCTTCCGCAGGCGGACACGGTCGTCATAAACGACGGGAGCGTGGACTCGACCGCCAGGATAGCCGAACAGGCGGGTGTCGTGGTGTTGAACCACCCCTACAACATGGGCATAGGCGCCACCATGCAGACCGGCTACAAGTACGCCTCAAGGAAAGGCTACGACATAGCGGTGCAGGTGGACGCCGACGGACAGCACCCGGCCGACCAGATAGAAAAGATCATCGAGCCGGTACTCAAGGGGCGCTCGGACCTCGTCGTGGGCTCCAGGTTCCTCGGTACGGGCGACTACAGACCGTCTTTGGCGAGAGGGGCGGGTATGGCGATATTCTCCGGCGTCGTTTCGGCCATCATAAAAGAGAGGGTCACGGATACGACCTCGGGCTTCAGGGCGGCCGGCAGAAGGTGCATAGACTTCTTCGCGCATCACTACCCGGACGACTACCCGGAGGTGGAGGCGCTTGTGTTGCTTCACAAGAAGGGTTTTAGTATAATGGAAGTCCCTGTCAGGATGCGTGAGAGGGGCGGCGGGAAGTCTTCGATCACGCCGATAAGGTCGGTCTACTACATGGTAAAGGTGCTGCTCGCCATATTCGTCGACCTCTTAAAGAAGGTATGAGGCGCGGCTGACCGGTCCCGTGGATTGATTAGAGGTACGGCATGGATTATTTCCAGATATTCTCCATAATAGGCTCCGTGGTGCTCTTCGGCCTGATAATAAACTTTATCCGCCTCGGGATATTGAAGGAGAAGTACTCGGTGCTGTGGATCGCCTGTTCGCTGGCGATACTGGTCCTCTCCGTAAAAAAGGAGATACTCGATTATATCGCCGCCTTTCTGGGTGTCGCGTACCCGCCGTCCCTTCTTTTCCTCGTGGCGTTCATGTTCGTCCTGCTCATAATACTCCACTTCTCCGTCGTCATCTCCATATTCCACGAGAAGAACAAGATCCTCGCGCAGGAGATAACGCTTCTTAAGAACGCGCTCCGGGAGGCCGGGATAAAGGTCAACGGGGAAGGAAGAGACGAAAAGTAGTCATGGACAGGATATACTCAAGCAGATGGTTTCACTTCATGGCGGCGGCCGTTATCACGGGTTCGATCCTTATCGCCTACTCAAACACCTTTCACGCGGCGTTCCAGTTCGACGACCTTCCCCAGATAGTGGAAAACGACAGCCTCAAAAGCCTCTCCAACCTGACGACACTGCTCAGGCAAAACAGGGGCGTCACCATGGCCACATTCGCCCTGAACTACGCCTGGGGCGGGCTCGACGTGACCGGCTACCACATCGTCAATACCGCCGTCCACGCGCTCGCGTCCTTCTTCGCCTATCTGCTTCTGTACAACATCTTCAGGACGGCCGGGGCAAAAGAAGCGTGGAGTAAAAGGGTGGCGTTCTTCTCGGCCCTGTTTTTCGCCGTTCACCCGATACAGACCCAGTCCGTCACCTACATAGTCCAGAGGATGGAGTCTCTCGCCAGCCTTTTTTATATCCTGGCGCTCTTCTTTTTCGTACTTGGCGCAAACGCCGCGACGGCCCCCAAAAGACTGCTGCTCTACTCGGCAACAATCGCGGCCTACGTTCTCGGCTTCTACTCAAAGGAGATCGCAATCACGGTGCCGGCAGTGATATTGCTGACGGACTTTTTCTTCATAAGCAAAAAAAACCTCAGGGGGATCGTGTCAAGGCTGCCCCTGTACGCCCTGCTCTTCGCTCTACTCGGATATTTCTTGTTCGCGACGATCAGACCGCTCGGAGGCTTCTCTGACTTGAGTCGGGAGTCAGCCGTGGGAGCCGAGGTCCGCAAGGATGCCGTCGCTAAAGAGGTACACCCCAAAGTACAGAGGGACGTCCAGCCCGTCTTCGAGGGGCCTTCGGCCGGGTTCAGTCAGACGGCCATCACCCCGAAGGAGTACCTCTACACCCAGTTTAACGTGCTCCTCTATTATATCGGGCTACTGATAGTCCCGGTAAACCAGAACCTCGACTATGACTTCCCCGTGGCCAAAAGCCTCAACAGGTCTCCGGCGGTAAACAGCGGCACGGTGCTGAACCTGCCTGTTTGGCCTCCCGTGGTGTCGCTCATGATACTTCTCGGGATTGCGGCCCTCGCGTTCTACCTGTTGTTTCGCCCATCGAAAGACGGCTCTGCCGGGCTTATAGTCTCGTTTTTCATATTCTGGTTCTTCATCATACTCTCTCCCACGTCAAGCGTAGTGCCTATCATAGACGTGATATACGAGCACAGGGTCTATCTCGCGTCGCTTGGGTTTTTCACCGTCCTTGTCATATGCGCTGACACGCTCGCCGCGAGAGTTTTCAGCCGCATGGGCGCGTAAATACGGTTTTTTTCCGACACCCTTAAAGGTCCTCAATCTAATAATCCCTTAATCTTAAATCCGTATAATGGGGGATGTAAGGATTGAGACGGAAGGAACATGGACCTGTAAGGCAAAATGGAGGAAGACAATGAAGAAGGGACCGTATATAAACAGCGTTATTGATATCGTGGCGCATCTTGCCGTAGCCGTTATGATAGTGGCCGCCTTTGCCGCCATATAAGTCAGGAGTTGAGGGTTTTGATATGGGAAGGGGGGGCTTTTGGCCCCCTTTTTCATTTGTAACCGATACGTTATCACAAAATAACCATTGACTAATAAGGCGAATTTGTATTATTGTACCTAAAATAGTCATGAGGGCTACTAACTGGTCATGAAGGCAGCTCCGGTAGAAGGACACAATAGGGTACTGATAGCCGAGGATAACTCCAAGACAAGGCTCTTTTTAAAGAACCAGCTTGAGTTGTTGGGTTATGAGGTGATAGGCGCCGTTTCAAACGGACAGGCGGCCGTGGACCTTGTGGCCGACCTTAATCCCAATCTCGTCATAATGGACGTAAAGATGCCTGAGATGGACGGCATCGACGCCGCCAGGGCCATCACAGCCAGGGGACCGATCCCGATTATTCTCATCACGGGGCTATCCTCCGACGATATGGCCGCCAAGGCCATCGAGGCTGGGGTCTTCGCCTATCTCGTAAAACCCGTTACAAAAAAGCAGCTCGAGCCCGCCATAAAGCTTGCCATGGCGCGCTATAACGAGTTCAGGAGTCTTAAGACCGAGGTACTCGACCTCAAGGACGCCATCGAGACCCGTAAGCTCGTTGAAAGGGCCAAGGGCATCCTCATGAAGCGCTGCAACATCTCAGAAGAAGATGCCTTCAAGCTCCTCCAGGCGCACTCGCAGAAAGAGAACAAGAAGATGCGCGAGATAGCCGACAACATCATCTCGGCAAGTAAACTTATCTGAGTAAACCCGACAGATCACAAAAAAACCCTCCGTAAACCGGAGGGTTTTTTTACCTCTATTAAAAGGTTCTTCCGAAGGTACTGGCGTACGGCTAATTAAGTGCTGGCGCACAGCCGGTTTAAAGACAAACTTTTTGTCTTGTTTTAAACAAACCCAGCGGGGCGTAGGGTGAGGCCGCCTAAGGCGAGGGTACTGGCGTACTGCTAATTAAAAGTTGACCGTATATCCGCTAACGATGTGCCAGATGGAGCCATGTAAAATTGGACACCGCACGGTGGGGGGAGGCTGAAAGCGGCCAGAACCCTACCCCCAGGAAACGCACGGCAGTGCGTAAAAAACTCTTTGGCACAGTGGCCGGATTAAGTCTTTTCCAATCGATTAAGCACTAACGAAATATCAGGGTTCAGGGTACAACCCTGAACCCGCGAAAGGCGAGGAGGAAACAAGCGCAGCGGTTAAGCGGGCGAGCGCCGGGGTGGGAGAGGCTGAAAGCGGCCAGAACCCTACCCCCAAGAAACGCACGGCAGTGCGTAAAAAGCTCTTTGGCAAAAACGCCGAAAGCCTATTTTTTGATGAACCGCAAGGTTCAGGTTGCAAACCTGAACCCGCTTAAAGCACCGATTAAAGTACTGGCGCAAGGCGGGTTTAGCGTAAGTATGTGCGCTCGACTTCCCCCTTGACTTATTCACAGGGTGCTGATATTTTTATAGTAATACGGAATTAACGCTAGGGGAGTCCGAAAGGACTGAGAGTTCCCGCGAGGGAAGACCCTAACGACCTGATCTGGATAATACCAGCGTAGGGAAGCGGCTTAAAATTCAAGACCTTCGGAGGCTTTTATCAAGGCCCCCACTTTGGAGCCGCCCCTAAAAAAAGGAGCGGTTTTTTTATTTTATAAAGTTCTGATGCCTCTGTGGAAAACAGGCCCCGGAGGGATCTTTTTTTGATCTTCTGATGCGTTGGTGGAAGGCAGGCCCCGGAGGGATCACTTTGTTTTCCCCCGTCCGAAAAGATACTCTTTAAAATTATGATAGTCGATACGGATAGAATAGAAACACTTCTTAAAGAGACCGTAGTCACGGAGGACAAGGTCGCCTCTGTCCTTGAGAGGGGCGCAGAGGCGCAGGGGCTCACCCTTGAAGACGCCGCTCTTCTCATCTCAATAGAGGACGCAAAGCTCCGTGAGATGCTTTACCGGGTGGCCGGAGCGGTGAAGGAGAAGCTCTTCGGCAAAAGGGTGGTCCTCTTCGCTCCGCTCTATCTCTCGAACTACTGCACCAACGGCTGCCTGTACTGCGGTTTCCGCAGCTCCAACAGGACCGTGGCGAGAAAGGCCCTCACCCCCGAAGAGGTCGTAGTAGAGGCGAAGACGCTTGAGGGGATGGGCTTCAAGAGGGTGCTTCTGGTGACAGGCGAGGACCCGAGATGGGACTTGAAGTACATCATAGACTGCGTCAAGGCCGTCTACGGTAATACCGGCATGAGGATAGTCCATGTGAACGCCCCGCCCATGGATGTCCGGTCTCTAAGGAGGCTTAAGGACGCCGGGGTGGGCGTCTTCCAGGTATTTCAGGAGACCTACCACAGGCCCACCTACGAGTCGGTCCACCCTATTGGAAAGAAAAAGGACTACGACTTCAGGATCGAGGTCATGGACAGGGCTATGGAAGCGGGCTTCGGCGACGTAGCTATCGGGTCGCTTCTGGGCCTGTACGACTTCAGGTTCGATTCGCTTGCCACCCTCGCGCACTCGATGCACCTCTACGGGAGGTTCGGCGCAGAGGCGCACACGATCTCGATACCGAGGCTGAGGCCGGCCGAGGACTTCGCCCTCAAAGATGTCCCTCACCCTGTCACGGATGAGGATTTCAAGAAAATAGTGGCCGTCTACCGCCTGACCGTGCCGACTGCCGGCGTGGTCGTCTCTACCAGAGAGCCGGCGTCTTTAAGGAACTCGCTCATACACTCCGGGGCCACGCAACTTTCGGCCGCATCGAGGACCAACCCCGGCGGTTACTCCAAGGACGCCTTGCAGACTCTCGAGCAGTTCTCGACCAACGACCACCGCTCGCTTGTCGAGGTGATGAAGTCGATCGTGGACGAGGGGTGCCTGCCGAGCCTGTGCACGACCTGCTACCGGGTCGGAAGGACCGGACACGAATTCACCGAAAAGACCAAGGCCGGGGAAATGGTGAAGTTCTGCCAGGCCAACGCGATACTGACCCTCAAGGAGTACCTCGCCGACTACTCGCAGAACGGCACGAAAGAGGCGCTCGAAAAGGCGCTCATCAAGGCGATGGACGGGATAAAGGACACGGCCGTAAAAAAGGCCCTCATCGAGAAATTCAAGGCCATCGATGCGGGCGAGAGGGACCTTTTTTTATGATCTTCCGGGACCTTCCGGGGTTTTAGGCCCCCGGGAGTAAACTTTTTTGATCTTCCGAGAGGCCGGGAGTTTTTATGCGGGTGCGTATCAATGGTGAAGAAAAAGATATAGAGGACAAGATGACCCTGGGAGAACTCCTGAGCGTCCTCAATATTAAGCTTCAGGGCGTTGCCGTCGAGGTCAACAGGGAGATAGTCCCTAAAAGAAACCTTTCTGCGACCCCGCTCAAGGAAGGCGACTCGGTCGAAATAGTGCGGATGGTCGGCGGAGGTTAGGGGATTTTAATCACAAAATTTCCTGTAGCTTGCCCTTGTAAAATCCTCCCCCATCGAGGGGGAGGATAGGTTGGGGGTGAAAAATTGTTTTCACCCTTCCCGCTTCCCGTTGCATCGGAAGAGCGCAACGGGAGCCCAGCCCTCCCGTCGAGGGAGGGGAGGTTTAAGGAGATACCCCGGATAAAAGCTCCGGGGTGGTTCATTCTGTTTAGTTTTGTCTTTCCAAACCCAAGCGGGGCGTAGGGTGAGGCCGCCTAAGGCGGAGGTACTGGCGTACGGCTAATTAAAAGCTGACCGTATGTCCTCCAACGAGCCTGTGCCGGATGGAGCCATGTAAAATTGGACACCGCACGGTCTCCCGCCACAAGAGAACTAAAAATTTTTGGAGAGAGTTTGAGAGAAACTTTTTATAAAAAGGTTCTCTCAAGGGAATCCTTCCTGTCGGTCTGGCGGTAGGTTTTGAAAGATAAGAGAGGAGAGTTTTTCATGGCAGACAAATTCAGGATAGGAAAATACGAGTTCGCCTCCCGCCTCATGGTGGGCACGGGTAAATACCCCTCTAACGAGGTGATGAAGGCGGCCCTGGAGGCCTCCGGGGCCGAGGTGGTCACTGTTGCCGTCAGAAGGGTCAACCTTGACAGGACGGGTGAGTCGATGCTCAACCACATAGACCCGAAGTATACTCTATTGCCGAACACCGCCGGCTGCTACACCGCCGAAGACGCCATAAGGACTGCGCGTCTTGCCAGAGAGGCCCTCGACACCGAGTTCGTCAAGCTCGAGGTCCTCGGCGACGAGAAGACGCTCTTCCCCGACAACGAGGCTCTGCTTGTGGCGGCCCGGGTCCTTGTGAAGGAGGGCTTCACCGTGCTCCCGTACACCAACGACGACCCGATAATGGCAAAAAAGCTCGAGGACATCGGGTGCGCCGCCGTGATGCCTCTGGCCGCGCCCATAGGCTCTGGCCTCGGGATCAGGAACCCGTACAACATCCGCATAATCCTTGAGACCATAAAGGTTCCCGTGATAGTCGATGCCGGGGTGGGCACGGCGTCCGATGCGGCGGTGGCGATGGAGCTCGGGTGCCACGGCATACTTATGAACACGGGGATAGCCGGCGCTAAAGACCCGGTCAGCATGGCAAGGGCGATGAACCTCGCGGTTGAGGCAGGCCGGCTTGCGTACCTTTCCGGGAGGATACCTAAAAAACTGTACGCCGCGGCGTCAAGCCCGCTAACGGGGCTTATCGAATAAACCTTTGCCGGGATTAAAACCACGGCTGTGTGAACCTCCCTGTAAGCCAAGGCTTGCTGGGTATCAAAATCTCCTCCCCCTTAACGGGGGAGGGTTTACAAAGAAACACTGTAGCAAAGCTATACGGACTTACAAATTAAAAGCCTTAACAAAAGGAGATGGCTTGCATCCGATACTTTTCAAATACGGCCCCATCGAGATCCGTTACTACGGTCTAATGTATGTCATAGGCATCCTTTTTGCTAGCTACCTCATAAAAAAGGAGGTAAAGCGCAAGGGCATAGGCTTAACCGAAGACGATGTGATGAACTTCATCATCTGGACGGTCGTAGGCGGGGTCATCGGGGCGCGACTGTACTATGTGGCCTTCAACCTCGGCTACTACGTCCCAAACCCCTCGGAGATACCGGCGATATGGCACGGAGGGCTCGCCATACACGGCGGGCTTATAGGCGGGGGCGCTTCCGCGTGGTTCTACCTGAAAAAGCGCGGGGTGTACTTCTGGCGAATGGCCGACGCGGTGGCCCCGGCTATCATATTGGGCCAGGCCTTCGGCAGGTTCGGCAACTTCATGAACGGGGACGCGCACGGACGGCCGACCACGATGCCGTGGGGGATGGTATTCCCCCCTACGAGCATCGCCGGAAGCGAGTTCCCGAACACGCCCCTGCACCCGACGATGCTCTATGAGCTTGCGATAAATTTTTCGATATTCTGCTTTCTCTGGCTGGTATTGAGAAAAAAAGACCACAGGGACGGATATATATTCGGCATGTACATCGTCCTTTATTCCCTGGGGAGGTTCGTGGTAGAGCACTTCAGGGCCGATAGCCTCATGCTCGGCCCCATAAGGGTGGCGCAGCTCGTAAGCCTCTCCATAGCCGTCGCCGTCGGGGCGCTCGTCATTAAAAAGAGACTCTGGGAAAGACCCGCCGTCAAGGCCGGCAAGAAGGGCTGACCGGTGCGTCTCAAGGCGGCTGAGATGCTCTATCTCATAACCGACGGCAGCTCCGTCCGTGGAGGAAAGGACCTCGTAGATAAAGTCATCGAGGCGCTCAAAGGCGGAGTCAAGCTCGTCCAACTCCGTGAAAAAGACCTCGGCGGCAGACAGCTCCTTGAGCTTGCGCTCCGGATGCGCTCCGTCACGAGGGGCTACGGCGCGAGGCTTCTGATAAACGACAGGGTCGATGTGGCGCTCCTGTCGGATGCCGACGGGGTCCACCTCGGACAGTCGGGCATCTCGCCGTACGAGGCAAGGAAGGTCCTCGGTGAGGCCAGGCTCATCGGGGTTTCGGCGCACTCGCTCAAAGAGGCCGTAAGGGCCGAAGAAGACGGGGCGGACTTTGTGACCTTCGGGCCGGTCTATCGGACGCCGTCGAAGGCAGGCTACGGTCCTCCCGTGGGGCTTCCCGCGCTCAAAGACGCCTGCTCCTCGGTCAATATCCCGCTCTTCGCCATCGGCGGCGTAAAGGCGGAGAATGTCAAAGAGGCGCTGGCGGCAGGGGCCTTCGGAGCGGCCGTGATATCATACATACTCGCAAGCGCCGACGCCGCCAGGAGCGCGCGCGATATTATTGAAGAGATGCAAACGCGCGGCGCCCGCTAACCTTGCGCTGCTGCTGGATCAGCGGGCGAACGGGAATTGCGGATCCTTATGGAATCCGACAGGGTTTAAAGCAGGACCGAAGGGTCCGCCGTCAATCAATCAGAAGGAGCCTATATGACACAGCTTGAATCGGCCCGCAAGGGCATTATAACCGAGGAGATGCGCTCGGCCGCAAGGAAAGAAGGCGCCGACCCGGAGTTCATCCGAAAGTCGATAGAGGAAGGGGTCGTCGTCATAAACAAAAACAGGCTCCACCGCTCCATCGACGGGCTCGCGGTGGGCAGGGGGCTTAAGACCAAGGTCAACGCCAACATAGGCTCCTCGCAGGACCGTGTCGATATCGAAGAGGAGCTCACCAAGCTGAGGGTGGCGATAGAGGCCGGGGCCGACGCCGTGATGGACCTCTCTACCGGCGGCGACGTCAACGCCATAAGAAGGGCCGTGCTGAAGGAATCGACCGTGGCCATCGGGACGGTGCCCATATACCAGGCGGCGCACGACGCCAGGAAACGGGGGAAATCCTTTGTCGAGCTCTCAGCCGACGAGATGTTCGATTCGATAGAGTGCCAGGCCTCTGACGGGGTCGACTTCATAACCGTCCACTGCGGCGTGACCCGGAACTCGGTAGAGAAGGTCAGGAAGCAGGGGCGCATAATGGGCATAGTCAGCAGGGGCGGGGCGCTCACGGCCGAGTGGATGAAGTTCAACAAGAAAGAGAACCCGCTCTTTGAAGAGTACCCGAGGCTCTTGAAGATCGCCAAAAAGTACGACATGGTATTAAGCCTGGGCGACGGGCTTCGCCCGGGCTGCCTTGCCGACGCCACCGACAGGGGGCAGATAGAGGAGCTTATAATCCTCGGGGAGCTCGCCATGAGGGCCTTTGACGAGGGCGTTCAGGTGATGATAGAGGGGCCGGGACATGTCCCCCTTGACCAGATAGAGGCCAACATACTCCTGCAGAAGAGGCTCTGCAACAACGCTCCGTTCTATGTGCTTGGCCCTCTCGTCACCGACATCGCCCCGGGCTACGACCACATCACCTCGGCCATAGGCGGGGCGATAGCGGCCTCGGCGGGAGCGGATTTCCTCTGCTATGTGACCCCGTCCGAGCACCTGAGGCTCCCGACGGTGGAAGATGTGAGGGAAGGAGTAATGGCCGCGCGCATAGCCGCGCACGCCGGCGACATCGCCAAAAAGACCAGGGGCGCGATGGAAGCCGACATAACGCTCGCCAAAGCGAGAAAGAGGCTTGACTGGGATGAGCAGATAAGGCTCTCCATAGATCCGGTACGCGCCAGAAGGGTGAGGGAAGCGAGCCCACCGGAGGACGAGTCGGTCTGCACGATGTGCGGGAGCCTGTGCGCGATAAAAATAACGGCAGAGGCGGAACACTGAAAAAGGTCCTGGCGGACGGCGCAAGAAAGACCCTGGCGGACGGCGCAAGAAAGACCCTGGCGGACGGCGCAAGAAAGACCCTGGCGGACGGCGCAAGAAAGACCCTGGCGGACGGCGCAAGAAAGGCCTTGGCGGACGGCGGATAAAAGATTAAAAGCCCCCACCCGTAGAACGGGTGGGGGCTTTTTTTATGCTCCATAGGAGGCTAAAACCGTTAGAAGTTGTCACCAGGTCTTTCGTTAAAGTGCCTGTCTGAATCTAATCTCAAACACAAAATTTCCTGCTAGCTTGCTAGAGGGTTTCCTTATAAAAACCCTCCCCCTTGATGGGGGAGGGTTGGGGTGAAAAAATGTTTTCACCCTCCCCTTGAGTCCCCTCCCATCGAGGGTTTTGTTTTAAAGACAAAGAAAAAATCCCCTGCCTTGATGGTAGGGCTGGGCTCCCGTTGCGCGAAGTCAATGCAACGGGAAGCGGGGAGTGTAAGGTTTGAACTTGACGTTTTTTAAGGGGGGCGCAGCCCACGGCGCTGTTGGCTGTTTTTGAGAAGTCTTCCTCTGGATACCCGGCAGCTTGCCGCGGGGAGGTTCCATTTTCGCCTGAACGGGCTTAGCCGGCGGAGAGAAGGTTTTTGAAGTTGCCGACAGCACGGTCCTCAGGGGTCCGCGACCTTGACGCAGTTCTTGCCGCTCCATTTGGCCTTGTAGAGGGCGTTGTCGGCGTGGTTTACGAGGTCTCCTGAGTTTATCGAAGCCTTCTGAGGGTAGGAGGCGACCCCGATGGACATCGTTATCTTTTCCGTGACAAGCCCGGCGTAGACATGGCTTTCTATGATCTCGCGGAGCCTTTCGGCCTCGTCCACCGCGCCTTTGAGGAGCGTGTGCGGGAGTATCACCGCGAACTCCTCGCCGCCGTAGCGGGCGACGACGTCTGTCTTACGCACCCCTTTTTTTATCATCGCCGCGATCTCTCTTAATACCGTGTCGCCGACCCTGTGGCCGTAGGTGTCGTTTATGTTCTTGAAGTTGTCGATGTCCATCAGGATAAGGGAAAGCGGCGTTTCGTACCTCACGGCCCTCTCGAACTCCTCATCGAGCCGCGAGTAGAAGAAGTTGTGGTTGTAGAGAGATGTGAGCTGGTCCCTTACGGCCATCTCCTTCAGGTAGTCCTTCTCCATGCTGATCTTCTCAAAGAGCCGCGCGTTCTTGAGGGCGTGGAAGGACGAGTTGGCCACGACCCTGCAGAAGTCTATCTCTGTCCTCGTGTAGCCGCCCTCTCTTCTGCGCGTCCTTAAAAAGAGGGTGCCCAGCACCTCGTCGTTGAATACTATCGGGACGATCAGGACGCTCATCCCCTCCAATTCCTTGATGTTCTTCTTTACGCCCGACATAAGCGGGTGGTTGGTGATGTCGCCGAGGGCGAGCGGGACCTTTTTACTTATCACCTCCTTTATCTCCGGGTACCTGGATAGGTCTATCCTCAGTTCCCTTACCGAGGGGTCTTCGTGTGAAGCGAGCACATACCCTTCGTCGTCCTTTACTATGAGGACTATGGAGCACCTCACGGCCTCCATTACGGCCGCCACCTTGTTCACTATCACGCTCAAGACTTCCGAGGAGTCGAGCGTGGCCGAGAGCGCCCCGGTGATATCCACTATGGTCTCAAGGGTTCTCTTGTCCTCTTCGAGTTCCCGGTAAAACTCGTTTATCCTCAGCTGCGCCCTGACCCTCGCCAGAAGCTCGCTCTCGTTAAAGGGCTTCACTATGAAATCGTCCGCGCCGGTGGAAAGCGCCTCTACTATCGTATCCTTGCCGTCCTTGACCGAGACTATGAGGACCGAGGGACGCACGGGCAGGCTGATCTCCCTGATCTTACGGCAGACTTCGAGCCCGTCCATCCCGGGCATCACGAGGTCTAAAAGAACCGCCGCCGGCTTCCATTCAAAGACGGTATGCAGGCCCTCTATGCCGTCCATGGCGTGGCGGGTCTCGTACCCTCCGGCATCGAGCAGGTCCTCAAGGATAGCCTTGTTGGTGAGGTTATCGTCTATGATAAGAATCCTTTTATTCCTCAAAGTATTGTTCTTCAGGTCTTCCATTTCCACCTTTCAGGGAATCTTTACGGAGCATCGCCAATGTACACTAAATACCTTGACAAAAACAGTCCCATGCCTTATTTTTAATTGTGCGGAGGATTGTTTATCAAAGGCCTCAGTGCCAGGTTTTTCCGCGGTTTAAGGCCGGCGTAGCTCAGGGGCAGAGCAACTGATTCGTAATCAGTAGGTCGGGGGTTCAATTCCCCCCGCCGGCTCCATTGATACCTTCCATCCAAACCGTGCCGTTGTCCACACGGGCTCAAATCCTTCAAAAAAACGCTAATGAACCACCCTGCCGGCCAGTACGCAGGGTATCTCCTGACAGGATGCTGAAAAAGTCCTTTCTGGACCTTTTCAGCCTTGACAATCCTCTATATAGTCTTTCGGATGAAAGCGCCTGATGCTTTAGCGCTATCAAGTCTTTTTCATATACCTAAACGGATGTTGAAGTCAAGGTTTTTGTTGTTTTTTTCAAGATTTCAGGGGTCGTGAAAAGCGCTGTGTCAGAAAATCCGCTTCTTTCAGGTTTTATCACATGGCGTTGATAAAATAAAAAGGCCCGTAAGGTTAAAAAACCTTCCGGGCCTGAAAAACGGGTGATTACCGGGTCTTACTGCGGATTATCCAGTATCCCCAGGAGCGTCTCGGCCGGGGCGTAGCCCGGAAAGAGCCTCCCGTCCGGGAATATCAGGGCGGGCGTGCCGTGTATCTCAAGCTCTTCGGCGAGTTTTATGTTGTTGTCGAGTTCCTTTGTGTCGCAGTCGGCCTTGGGGAGCTTTTTGCCGGCAAAGGCGTCATCAAGGAGTTTGCCGGATTTGCTGCAGACTATCGCTTTACTCTTCTCGTAGGCGTCCGGGTGTATCGCCAGAGGGTACATCTTTACGTAGAAGGCCACGTCCTTTCTCTTCTCGATTATCTTTTTGATCTCCTGGTGGAGCTTCACGCAGTACGGGCACTCGGGGTCGTCAAAGACGATTATCTTCTTGGGGGCGCTGCGGCTGCCGAAGACCACCGCGTTATCAAGGGGTATCTTCGCGAGGTCTACCTTCTTCATAGGCGCGCTCTCGCCGAGCTTTTCAAGCGGGGTGAACTTTCCCTCGACCAGGAACTTCTTGGCGAAGTCCACATAGACGATGAATGCCTTGTCGCCCTGATTTATCTCCACCTCCCAGAGTCCCTTCACCGGGCTCATCCTGATGTCCTTTACCGTCGCCTTGAACTTATCGGTCTTGAGGAGCTTCGTTGCGTCCTCCTTGGTCAGGCTGTGGCAGTCGGTGCATGAGCCCATGCAGCCGGGGCCCTGAAAAGCCGATACCGCCGTCAAGGGACTGCCGAAGCTGTAGAGGGCGAGCAAGACCGTTATGAATAAAAACTTTTTTATCATCTCTTCTCCTGTTGATCCCCGGGGAACCCCCGGTTGCTTTATTTTTTACGGCGTTTAATACACCGCAGGGCCGACTGCGGCTTTTGAAAAAAATCACCAGCTGAGACGCTGTCAGCAGGGTGTTGAAAAACACCCCGACCCGCCCAACGGGTTGGTCCTGCGGCAATCCATGTACGGGCAGTTGAAAAAGCCATGGATGGACTTTTTCAGCATCCTGGCAGAGGACCGTCCGTGCCGTGACTCTATCCGCCGGGGTAAAGGCGGGGCTACGCCTTGAGACCCAGCACGTCCTGCATGTCGTATAGTCCGTTCTTCTTGTCGTACAGCCAGACAGCGGCCTTTACCGCACCCGTGGCGAAGGTATCCCTCGAGGAAGCCTTGTGAATTATCTCCACCCGCTCGCCGGGGCCCGCGAAAAGGACGGTGTGGTCGCCGATAATGTCTCCGGCCCTGACCGTCTGTATCCCGATCTCCTCGGGCCTGCGCTCGCCTATGATGCCCTTCCTTTCGTAGACGGCCACTTTCTCAAGGTCCCTCTGCAAGGCGTGGGCGATGACCTCGGCTATCCTTATGGCCGTGCCAGAGGGGGCGTCTTTTTTGTGCCTGTGGTGCGCCTCCACTATCTCTATGTCGTAGTCCGACAGGACGACGGCGGCCTCCTGGACGAGTTTTAAAAGTAGGTTTACCCCGACGCTCATGTTAGGGGCCATCACGACCCTGGTCTTGAGGCAGTGCTCCGTTATAAGCGCCCTCTGGTGGTGCGAAAATCCGGTAGTGCCTATGACGACAGCCTTGTTCATGGCGGCGGCGTCCTCTAAAAACTTCATCGATGAGTCGGGGTGCGTGAAGTCTATTATGCAGTCGGCCTTCCTGAAGGCCTTATCGGCGTCAGAGGTTATCTTTACGCCGGACTTCTCCGCTCCCGCCAGCTCCCCGGTGTCTTTGCCGAGGAAAGGGGAGTCCTCACGCTCAAGCGCCCCGGCAAGCTCGGTGGCGGGGTTTGCCATGACGGCGTTTACGATGGCTCTGCCCATCCTTCCGGCGGCGCCTGTTACCGCTATCTTTATCATGTCAGCTCCTCAGGGGTGAACCTACATAGTTTTTAAGCGTGGAGACGAGCCTGTTCCTGTTGGCCTCGTTCATCCTCACGAGCGGGAGCCTGAACTCCTCTTCTATCATCCCCATAAGATACAGGGCGGTCTTGACGGGAACCGGGTTTGTCTCGATGAACATGGCGCGGTGCAGCGCCTGGAGCCTGTAATGCCCATCCAGGGCCGCTCCGGTCTTCCCCTCAAGGAAGTCCTTTACCATCGCAGACATCTCTTTCGGGACGACGTTCGAGGTGACCGATATGACGCCGCTTCCGCCGATGGCCAGAAGCGGCAGGGTCGTAAAGTCGTCACCGGATATGACGCTGAAGCCCTTTTTTGAGAACTCGATGGTGTCGCTTGCCTGTTTCAAGTCCCCGGTCGCCTCCTTGACGCCGACGATGTTTCTTATCTCGGAGAGGCGCGCCACCGTCTCCGGAAGCATGTTGACGCCCGTTCTGCCCGGGACGTTGTAAAGGACGACGGGGATATCGACCTCCCCTGCGACCCTCCTGTAATGCTCGTAGAGCCCCTCCTGGGTCGGCTTGTTGTAGTACGGGGTTATAAGAAGCGCGGCGTCCGCTCCCGCCGCCTTGGCGTGCTTCGTGAGCAAGATCGTCTCGGCCGTCGAGTTGGATCCCGTTCCGGCTATGACCGGCACCCTTCCGGCGGCAATCTCTATGGTAAGCTCTATGACCCTGTCGTGCTCCTCGTAGGTCAGCGTGGCCGATTCTCCGGTAGTGCCGCACGGCACAAGGCCGTCTATCCCGTTTTCGATCTGGAACTCGATAAGCTTCCTTAA
Organism: Deltaproteobacteria bacterium; assembly: GCA_016219115.1. GTDB lineage: Bacteria > Desulfobacterota > GWC2-55-46 > GWC2-55-46 > GWC2-55-46 > JACRCH01. Next base: position 67 of record JACRCH010000072.1, on the reverse strand, counting down.
GCCAGCCTCGTCGATATTGCCGTCCCTGAACGGTGTCACAAGGGCGGTAATAGTGCCTTTTAACATC
>JACRCH010000073.1 GCA_016219115.1 Deltaproteobacteria bacterium | reverse complement strand
GATACAAGGCCCATGAGGTGGACGGCGGAGCCCTTTTCCCTGACCTTCTTGAGAAGGTTTGAGAGCACCGGGTTTTTATAGAACTCCCCGCTTTCGATCTGTTTTGTTATCCGGGTCAGCTCCTGGTAGACTATCCTTCCGGCGCCCATCGTCAGATGTCCCACCTCAGAGTTTCCCATCTGCCCGTCCGGCAGCCCGACCGAGCGGCCGGATGTGTCGAGCGTGGTCATAGGGTACTCGGAAGCAAGCCTCGTGAGGTTGGGCGTGGAGGCAAGGGCCGTCGCGTTGCCTTTTTTGTCGGGGTTTACGCCCCAGCCGTCCATGATAAGCAGGCAGACTCGTTTCACTTCCGTTCTCCGTATCCTGAGGTTATATTGATTGAGGAATGAAACCTCCCCGCAAACCAAGGCTTGCGGAGTATCAAAACAAGACAAAATGAGGTTGTTCTTAATCCGCCGTACGCCAGTACCCCCTCCCTTGACGGGAGGGGACTAAGGGGAGGGTGAAAAGTCAATCCTCCCTCCTACCCCGTCAAGCTGGAGGATTTTGCAAGTACAGGCTACAGGGAATTATATTACCGGAACTGTCAAACTCTGTGAGTCCCCCGGCAGAGCCGGGGGTCTACCGGTTTTTAAGTTAAAATGCTTTTTTGGCTGCGGCAAGAGGCGTGACCTTCGCGGCGGAAACGGCGCTGTACATGTAAAGCGTGTTCCATTCGCCGCATGAAGGGCACCTGGGGGCCCAGGTCTTTGCGTTGTGGTTGCAGTGCGAACACAAAAACGGCGGCAGGAACTCGCGGTCGAGCCCGAGGGCCTTATGGAAGAGAGCTGCCGCCTTGTTGCTCTGCTTACGCCTGAGATAAGCTTCACCGAGGAGTATCTGCGGGTAGTAAGAGTCCTCGCCTTCGACGAAGAGCCGTTCAAGCTCCTCTATGGCGTTATCTATCATCTCAAGCCTCAGATACAGCCTCGATAAAAGGAGCCTGAGCCTTGTATCGTTGGGATTTGCGTTTATCTCCCTCTTGTACCTGTCAAGTATCTTCTCGGGGGCCGATTCCTTCAAATAGACGTCCTCGAGCTTAAGGAACAACGGCTCCGAGTTCGGATACCTTTCCCTTGCCTTCTCCCACACCTTTATCGCGCTTCCCGTATTGCCCTGGCGGCTTAACGCCTCGCCTAAAAGAAGGTGGGCCGGCATGAAGGCGTTGTCGTTCTTCAAGACCTCCTTGACCTTGACGACGGCGTCCGAAAGCTTGCCGTTGTGCACATCGACCGCCGCGGCCTCGTAGATCAGTCCCGTTAAAAGCCTCTTGTCCTTCGCCTTGAGCCCGTCGTCTTTTTCTCTCTCATAAACGGTCTTCTGCAGAAGGGCGGCCTCGGCCCACTCTCCGCCGTCTATCCTGTAGTCGCGGAGTTTCTTCAGGGCATAGGGGTTTTTGGGGTCTATCTTCAAGACCTCGGCGAATGCCCTCGCGGAGCGCGCCGCGTCCCCCGCCTCGTTCGAGCAGCGCGCTATGGCTATAAGGAGGCCAATTGAGTTGGAGTTTATCAGAAAGCCGTTCTCAAGGACCTTCAGGGCCTCTTTGTGCCTGTTCTCCCTGACATAAGTCTCTGACAGGGTTATGAGCCTCCCGGTGTCCGACGGCCTGGCCTTTACGGCCTTCTCGATGAGCTCCCGGGCCTCGTTGGTGTCGCCCTTGACCAGGGCCTCGATCCCTTTCTTGTAGTTCTCATCGGCCTGCGCCAGGATCCTTTTCTCCCTCCTCGCGCTCATCTCCTTGACGGCCTTCTTCGCGTCCACCAGGAGCGAGTTCAGGACCGCCACTATCACGCCGGCGAAAAAACCGGCGAAGAGGATAAGCGTAGAGGGGAGCGTGTAGGTGTGATCCTTGGTGACGACGAAGGTCACGACACCCGGGTTCTGGGTATGGAGGTAGAAAAAGGCGCTCAGTATTATGATGACGACTACGAGAAGTATTTTCGTATACATGGATTTTGTCTTTTCGGCCTTTATCCGGGTCCGGTTTGAAAGACTTCTAGTGCGAGTAAGGTTCGTTCCTCATTATCGTAAACGCCCTGTAGACCTGCTCCGTCAAGACGAGTCTGGCCAGGTCATGCGGCAGCGTCATCCTCGATAGTGACAATACCATATCGGCGGATTCATGGACATCTTTATGGAGCCCGAAGGCTCCGCCGGTTATGAAACAGAGGTGTTTTTTCCCGCTGTCCTTGAACTCCTCGATGAAAGACGAGAAAGCGAACGATGTGAACTCCTTGCCGTTATCCGCGAGGACTACGACATAGTCACCTTTCTTGAGTCTGGCGAGTATCCTTTCCCCCTCTTTTTTAAGGATACCCTCCCTCGGTGTCTTCGGCGACGAGGACTCTTCCTTCACCTCTACGGACTCGACGGGGGAGTATTTCCTTATGCGCCTGAGGTATTCATCGACGCCTTCTTTGACGCAGGCCTTTTTTACGGAGCCGACGGAGATAAAGGTTATCTTCAATTTTCAGGATGCCCCGGGCTCAGCTCTCCGCCCCGGTCTTCTTCGCGCGCGCCTTCGGCTTTGCCCTGGCCTTTATGGCCCCCGGTTTTTCGGCCCTGGCCTTTATTGCCACGGGCTTGCCCCCGGAGACGGCCTTTTTCACCTTGTCCTTGACCTCCGTCATGGGCGCCTCGGCCCAAAGCCCCTCGAGGTCGTAAAAGGTCCTCACCGGCTCAAGGAATATGTGCACCACGACATCGTTATAGTCCATAAGGGCCCACCTGCCTTCCGTGACCCCTTCAACCCCTAGCGCCCTTTCGCCCTTTTTCTTAAGCCCGTCTTCTATGGCGTATGAAATGGCCTGGACCTGCCTTTCGGAGTCAGCGCCGCAGATGAGGAGATAGTCTGAGACAGCTGAAAGTTTTTGGATGTTGACGATCACGACCTTCCGGGCCTGTTTCTCAAGCGCCCATCCGGCTATCTCAAGTGCTTTTTTCTTTGATTCCAGAGTAGATGATCTCCCGTTCTTTGTTTTTTGAAGTATTTAAGGCCACCCCGGCGGTTATTAAGACAGCGTTTTTTACCTGTAGAGCTTTTGGCCGTAGATGTAATCCATAACCTGGCCGGGAAGAAGGTACCTGACGGATCTTCCCTCCCGCACCTTCCTCCTTATCTCGGAAGAGGATACGTCGATAAGGGTAGTCTGAAGGTAAGTGATAGTATTTCCGTCGGAATTCATAAAAACTCCGGCTGAAGCATCATACCAGAACTTCCTTGCCAATTCAACAGGAAGGACCTCGCCCGGGGTTTTCACCGGATAGCCCGGCCTTTCAACAACGACAAAGCTTGAGAGTCTGAAAAGCTCCCGGTACTCGCACCATGTCGTGATGTCGTTGAAGGAATCGCTCCCGATTATAAGGAAGACCTTGAGGTCTTCCCCGGCGCCGGACTTGAGAGCGCGCACGGTGTCTATCGTATAGGATTTTCCGCCCCTTTTGATCTCGATATCCGAGACCTCGAAACCGGGGTTGTCCGATACCGCGAGCCTCGCCATATCAAGGCGCGTCTTTGGCGGAGTCATCGGCTCATCGGTCTTGTGGGGCGGTATGAAGGTCGGGATGAAGAGTATCTTGTCGAGCCCAAGAGACTCTCTCACCTCTTCGGCCACCCTCAGATGCCCGTAATGTATGGGATTGAATGTACCGCCTATTACAGCCAGACGCATCTTGACTCCAGGGCGAAAAACAGACGGATATGCTAACCAATTAAGATTTCGGTGTCAATCTTAATATAAGACCTGCGAAACGGCTCATTGAAAGACACCCTTCGCGAGCGCCTCGTTTATCGTGGCGCAGTTAAGGTCATATAAGGCCTCCTTGGAGACGACATCCGGAAGCCGCGTAAACATCGCGAAAAAGAGCCAGAGCCTCTGCTTGTAGACCACGGTCTCGGACTTCTCGAAATTGCCAAGCACCACGCCGTTTCTGTCCTTTATGGTCGTATGGAGCGTGTACTCGTCTGTCATCTCACCCTCTTTTATGAACAATGTCAGGGCGGAAAGGAGCATTGAAGACGGGTCGACCGTCTCCCTGTCCGAGACCCTGACCTCTATGACATAGTCGGGCTGATATTCGTACCTGGGGTCCGCGACCCTGAAAAGGCCTGAAACCAGGTAGGCCTCCTCGGTCTTCAGGCTGACCATGTTTAGAAGCAGGCCGCCTGACTTCTCGGCCTTGCCGTTTATCGTCAACTCCGCGCCGGTAACGAGCTTTATGAGCTTGACGCTGTATTCGCTTGAGGGCGGGGTCGGCGGCCATTTTGATATCCTTGGAAGGTCCCAGGCCCTGTACGAGGCGCATCCGTAAGTCAGACTCAAGACAAGAAAGACAAATATGATGTAAAACGCTCTTGCGTGCCGCCTCATTCTTCCTCCTCTCCAAGTCTCACGATTTCACAACTTCCTCGCAGGGTATGTGCCTGGCAAGGGAGTTGTCATTTATACGGCTCGCCTTATCATTTCGTTAGCCGGCGAGCACCCGGCCGTCTTTTCCGTCCATGGATCGCCGGGTCGGGTTGCGTTTTTCAGCAACCTTCTAAGTCTACCAAATTTTCAGCGTTTAGTAACGGTTTTATCGATATTTCTTTTATGGCCTTAAAATCACGGACTTCCGTGAGCACCGGGGGGGGTCAGCTTTTTTTATCTTGAGTTACACGCTTGCCATTTAAGCACTTATTATAGTAGAATTTCTCCATGGAACTTTTTGAAAATCCAGGCAGACCAGACATCTCCCCTTCCGCCCCGCTTGCCGACAGGATGCGGCCCCGCGCTATCAAGGAGTTCGCGGGTCAGGAGCACCTTGTCGGCGAGGGTAAGTTTTTACAGCGCGTGATAAAAAGGGGTGAGCTGCCGTCACTGATCCTATGGGGGCCTCCCGGGACCGGCAAGACCACCCTGGCGCGGATAGTAGCCGAGGCCTCAAAGGCGGATTTCGTCGAGTTCTCGGCCGTCCTCTCCGGAGTAAAGGAGATACGGGAGGTCGTCAAGGCCGCTAAAGACAACTTGAGGCGCGGCAGAAAGACCGTCCTTTTCGTCGACGAGATACACAGGTTCAACAAGGCCCAGCAGGACGCCTTCCTCCATTCGGTAGAGGACGGCACCATCACGCTCATAGGCGCCACGACGGAGAACCCTTCGTTCGAGGTGAACCCGCCGCTTCTTTCAAGGTGCAAGGTCCTTGTACTCGAATCGCTTACGGCCGGGTCATTGAAGGCCCTTATAGAGCGGGCCATCAAGGACAGGAAAAAGGGGCTCGGGTCGATGGAGGCGGAATTGGGCGAAGGGGTCGTCGACTTTATCGCCGACTCGGCGCAAGGGGACG
>JACRCH010000071.1 GCA_016219115.1 Deltaproteobacteria bacterium | reverse complement strand
TCCTGGAAGTGATATAATTAAAAGGATAAAAAATTCAGCTTTTCCCCGCGGGTTCAGGTTTGCAACCTGAACCCTGATATTTTGTTGGTGCTTAATCGATTGGAAAAGACTTAATCCAACCACTGTGCGAAAGAGCTTTTTTCGCACTGCCGTGCGTTTCCTGGGGGTAGGGTTCTGGCCGCTTTCTTCCCCTCCAGCCCCGTCGCTCGCCCCTTAGGTCGCTGGCGCTCCAAGACGAATATACTCCCTACATCACCCTAAAAAAGACCCAGTAGACGATGACATTTATCGCCGTAAGCGGGACCCCGACCCTTGCGAACTCGTAAAATGTCAGAGTCTGGCCCCTCTTCTCGGCGTTCTGGATGACTATGATGTTGCTGGCGGCCCCGAGGACAAGGAGGTTTCCGGCTACGGTGCTTCCGGCCGCAAGGGCGGACAAACCCTTGACGCCTGTCCCGATGTGCGTCAAAACCGGCAGGTAGAGAGCGACGAACGGGACATTTGAAAGCAGCTGGCTGCCGACCGCGCTTATAATAAGTATCGGCTCAACCGCGGCCAGGTCCCCGCCGTAGCCGTTCAAAAGATACTGAAGAGCGCCTGACCTCCAGACACTCTCCATGAATACGAAGAGGGCGGCGAAAAACACAAGCGTGTGCCAGTCGATACGCTTGAGTACCTTAAGGCGCTTAGGGCTGAAAACGAGCACAGGCAGCGCCGCCCCGACCGCTATGTATGTCAGCCTGAAATCCGCCCATCCCGTAAAGACCGCTATGACCTTCAGGACGACAAGCGTGAAGATTATCCAGAGCGATATTTTAGAAAGGAAAGCCAGCCCCTTATCCTTGATCACCTCCCTTACATTATCCAGAGGTCTGGAGTGGAACTCTTTGCCGTAAAATAACTTCAGGAGTATATACGCCATAAAAAGGTTTACGACCGTGGGAAAGAAAAGGTATCTGAAGAATGTCATGAAAGGATTGGGGATGTTGCCGCCGATGGCTATCAGGAGGTTCTGCGGGTTCCCGATGGGGCTCACAACACTTCCTGTGGTGACGGCGAAACAGAGGGCCAGAAGCAGTAGCTTGCCCGATATCCCGTGTTTTTTGGAGAAGTATAGGACCAGAGGGGTCCCGATCACGGCTACTGTGTCGTTCATCAGGAACGATGAGAAAAACCCCATGATGAAAAGGACCATGAGGACAAGGGCGTCGGCGCTGCGGGCCCTCTTGAAAAGCCCGAAGGATAGATGGTAAAGGTACCCGCTCTCGACAAGCGCCTCTCCGACCACGAACATCCCGAAGAGGAAGAGCATCACATCGAGGTTTACCGACCGTAGGGCCTCTACGGGAGTTATCCTGCCCGTTACAAGGACTGCCGAGGCCCCAACCAGCATTATCTGCCAAATCCGGAGTTTCAGCGACCCTACCTGCCTCACGGCTATAAGGGCGAATACCAGAACGAGGACTATTACCGGGATGTAGTCAGGACGCATTGAATCTCCCCGCGGCGACGCATTTTCAAACCACGCGCAAAAAAAGGCGGGGTAGAGACCCCGCCTTTGGGAGGGCTGGGCTCCCGTTGCGCGCTTCCGATGCAACGGGAAGCTGGTGGTGGTGAAAACCTGTTTTCACCACCACCCTACCCTCCCCCATCGAGGGGGAGGATTTTACAAGGAAACCCTCTAGCAAGCTACAGGGAATTTTGTGATTAAAATTATTGAAAGGCCGCCTGAAGAATCTCTTGAGAAAAACTTTCTTCAGAAAATTTCTCTCAAGAAAAGACTTGTCCCGCGGCCTTTCAGTATTTGATAAGTGAGAAGACCGGATGTGGCTTGAGTTTCTCTTTGCCGTTGAGTTCCTCAAGCTCCACTATGAAGGCGCACTCCAGGATCTTGGCGCCCATATCCGAAACGAGTTTGGCAACGGCCCCGGCAGTTCCTCCGGTGGCGAGAAGGTCATCGGCAATTATGACCTTCTGCCCTTTTTCGATGGCGTCCTGGTGGATCTCCAGGGTGTCCTTGCCGTACTCCAGCGTATAAGTGGCCTTGTGGGTCTTGTGCGGCAGCTTTCCGGGCTTTCTCACAAGGACAACCCCGGCCCCGAGCTTATACGCCAGGGCGGCCCCCACTATAAAACCTCTCGCCTCTATGCCCACCACAAGGTCGACCCCCTTGCCGATATACCTGTGGCCGAGCATGTCGACCATCCTCTGGAAAAGCGCGGGCTCCTTGCAGAGTGTCGTTATATCCTTAAAGAGTATCCCCTTCTTCGGAAAATCAGGCACATCCCTAATCGCTTTCTTGAGCTGCTCCGTCATATTCTTCTCCCTTCCCCTTTTATCTTTTTAACGGTCATGAAGACCCCGGGTCTTCATGACAACGCCTGGTTAGCGATATTCTTCTTTCCGGCCTAAACCGCGTCAAGAGAGACAATGTTGTCCGTCTCCAGGATTATCTTCTTTAGCTTATAGAGGGCCTTTACCTCTATCTGCCTGACCCTCTCCCTCGTGACCCCGAAGGTCTTTCCTATGGCGTCCAGGGTCTGGGGCCCGCCTTTGTCGAGGCCGAACCTGAGCCTTATTATCTCCCTCTCGTTATCATCGAGGAGGTCGAGCCAGCCGTTTATCTTATCGAGCCGGCGGACCTTCTCCAAGAGTTCCATGGGGCTCGGAAAGGAGTTGTCCTCGAGCTTATCCAGAAGCGACTGGTCGCCGGAGTCCGGGAGAGTAGATTCGAGGGAATAACTTTTTTTGCTTATGATGTCAAGCTTTTTTACGTACCTGCCCGCAAGCCCCGTCCTCTCCGAGAGCTCCCCGATGGACGGGTCCCTGTTCAACACCATCATAAGTTCTCTTGAGGCCCTGGCTATCTTCGAGATGTCCGCGGTTATGTGGATCGGGAGCCTTACCACGTTAGCCTGGTTGGCTATCGCCCTCTCTATTGACTGTTTTATCCAGTAGGTGGCGTAGGTCGAAAACTTGCACCCTTTCGTGGGCTTGAACCGCTCAACGGACTTTATGAGCCCGATGTTGCCCTCCTCTATCAGGTCCTGCAGAGGGAAACCCCTGTTCAAGTACCTCTTGGCGATGTTCACGACAAGACGCAGGTTGGCCTCTATCATCTTTCGCCGGGCGTCGTTGTCACCCCTGGCTATTCGTCTGGCGAGCTGTTTTTCTTCCTTGGATGTGAGAAGAGGATACTGCCTGATGCAGCTGAAATAATATCTTACAGAATCTGTTGAAGGGTACTCTTTGAACTCTCTCTCTTCGTTACGCGCGTTCCTTCTGAGAAACGGACTTCTCCACCGGCCTTCGTCATTTTTTCCCATTTTCCCCTCGTCAGGTAAAATTGGAAGAGAACTCAGGCTGCTTGCACTATATTGTTTTTACTATAATTTTTTCCTTATGGCAAGAAAAAAACAGGGTTCCTTATTTTTTTGCCCTGCCTCACCTCGAAATGAAGGTGGCAGACCGAGGCATTTCCGGTGGAGCCTACCATCGCTATGACATCACCTTTGGTAACATCGTCTCCGTGCTTTACAAGGTTCTCTTTATTGTGGGCGTAGACCGTGAAGAAATCGTCCCTGTGTTCAAGTATCACGATATTGCCGTAGCCCCTCATGCCGGAGTCGACGAATACGACCTTGCCGCTGTCGGCCGCCTTTATCGGGGTCCCCTCCGGGGCCTTTATGTCGAGGCCGTCGTGGTGCGTGCCGTCCCTCATCCCGTACTCGGAGATAATCTCCCCGCGTATGGGCCACGAAAACCTGTCTTTTTCGTAGACGATCTTGCCGGCGCCCAACTCATTCGGAGAGTCGCCCGGAGGGTCTGAAGGACTGAAGGGCGTGACCTTATGGACTTTGCGCACGCCGGGGATGAAGATGCGTTTGCCGGCCTTTATCTCGGTCGGGTCCTTTATGTTGTTGACCTCGGCGACCTCCTGCATGTCTACCCCGTATGTATGACTGATCCTCCAGAGCGTTTCACCCCTGCCGACGGTGTGGACCACCCCCCTCCCGCCAGTCACACAACCCGCGAGCACGAGAAGAAGGATAAGGGAAAGTCGAATAAGCCTGGAGCGTATCATAACGGCAAATATATCGACAGGGGCGCATCCGCCACTGATGAGGGCGTTTATCATCACGCCCGCGCGGGTCGATATGAGTATCTCTATGAAAGACTCAAAGATGCCCCTGATCAGGCGATTTTCGATAAACTTTTAACGAAAATGACCGTTAGTACCATAATTATCGCCTGAAGTATGTACAGACTTACGGAAGTGTCAACGTTCCGACGCGTCCTTTTTCTCAGCCTGCCAGCCGTCTTTGCCGATGAGTTTAACGAACCTGCAGCCTCCGAGGACCTCTGTGGAGACCCCGTTAGCCCTCCTTGTTATCCTCAACAGCTTCTGCGACTCTTCGGTCCCCACGGGTATGACAAGGCGGCCACCGGGGGCGAGCTGGTCTACGAGGGCCTCAGGGACCTGCGGGGAAGCTGCGGCGGCGATGACAGCGTCAAACGGCGCCTCATCGGCCCACCCCATGGTGCCGTCGCCGAGCTTTATGACGACATTCGAGCAGTGGAGCCGGTCAAGTGTTCTTCTCGCCCTCGCTGTAAGCGTAGTGAGCCTTTCGACGGAATATACCTTGTAGGCGAGCATCGAGAGTACCGCGCTCTGGTATCCGGAGCCTGAGCCGACCTCAAGGACCCGCTCCTTGCCTGTAAGCCCGAGGGCCTCGGACATCAACGCCACCATGTACGGCTGCGAGATGGTCTGCTTTTCGCCTATCGGCAGAGGAAAATCGCTGTAGGCCTGGGATGAGAGCGCGTCGTCCACGAAGATGTGTCTGGGGATGGCAAGCATGGCGTTAAGGACCCGCTTGTCCTTGATACCCCTGGCTACCAACTGCTCCTCGACCATCTTGGCCCTGGCGCGCTCGTATATGTCCCTTGTTATCCTGATTGCAGCGGGCTTCACTTTATGCTCCAGCCAAGAAGCTCTTTTATCGAAGAGTAGTTCGTCAGGTCGAGGTGCAGGGGGGTTATGGAGATATAGCCCTTTGTCACGGCGAAAAAATCGGTATCCTCGCCGCCCTCCCAGCGCTCCATGTCTCCGCCTATCCAGTAGTACTTCTTGCCCCTCGGATCGACCTTCTCCACGACGGCGTCGCTGAAAAACCTTTTGCCTTGCGAGGTTATCCTGTAGCCCTTTATCTTCTTTACGACCGGGACATTCACGTTAAGGAGCGTGTCCTTCGGCAGCCCCTTCTTCAGAACATGTCTGGTAAGACGCGAGGCGAAGGCTGCGGCTTCGGTGAAGTCGAACTTCTCCCTGGCCACAAGCGAAAACGCCAGGGACGGTATGCCCATGAGAGTGCCCTCCATGGCCGCTGATACCGTACCCGAATAAGTGACATCCTCGCCGAGGTTGCCGCCTTTGTTGATCCCGGATACCACGATGTCGGGCCTCTCCGGGAGTATCCCGTTTACCGCGATACTCACGCAGTCAGTCGGGGTGCCGTCGACGGCGTACATCCCGGAGGCGACCTCCTCGACCCTCAAGGGCCTGTGAAGCGTCAGCGAGTGGCTCGCGGCGCTTCGTTCCCTGTCAGGGGCGACGACATAGACGGTGCCTATCCTCTTTAAAGCCGCGGCGAGCTTCAGGATGCCTTCTGAGCGGATCCCGTCGTCGTTGGAAATAAGGATGACCTTTTTATTTCTCTGTTTTTTCAATATTATTTCAGCACGCTCTATTTTGGCTTAACCTTCCAACAGGATGATGAAACAGTCCTTCACGGACTTTTTCAGCCAGTCGTCCAAGTCTTACAAATTGCTTTTTAAGCGTTGGTACGCCTGAGACTTCGCTTACGGTTTTGTTTGCCTTATGGTCACAGGCGGCGCTAAAAAAGACTCGCAATTTGCACAACCCATGCAGGGTATGTGCCTGGCAGGGAAGTTTTCATTTATACGGCTCGCCTTATCACTTCGTGAACCGGCGAGGGCAATCCTTCCGTGGATTGCCGGGGGACCCGCCCAATGGGCAGGCCGGGTCGCGTTTTTCCGCAACCTGCTAAACTATAATAAAAATAGCCCGGAAATTCAATAGAATTCATGGCAGTCAGGCGCCGCGCATCTGCTTCGGCTCTCTCAAAACGCGACCTCGCGGCACTATTCGCGCACGCTCTCCTTAAATATACGGCAATATATCCCGATTTGTGTTATATTTGTCGGCATAGCCGATCATACATAAGTCAAAAAAAAGACCTTACTTTTCACCGAGGAGCGCTGATGCAGAAAGATCCCATGGTCCAGCTTACAGAGGACTCAAGTCACATTACCGACCACGACATATACTTCTTCAAGGAAGGGAGCCACTTCAAGCTCTACGACAAGCTCGGCTCCCATATCATAACCGTCAACGGCGTAAAGGGCGTGCACTTCGCCGTATGGGCCCCGAACGCCGAGAAGATATCGGTCATAGGCGACTTCAACAACTGGGACCCCGTGGCGACCCCGCTAAAAGCGCGCGACGACTGGTCCGGCGTGTGGGAGGGGTTCGTGCCCGGACTCGACAAAGGGGCCGTCTATAAGTACCAGATAAACTCAAGATACCACATGCACAAGGTCCAGAAGGGAGACCCCTACGCGTTAATGTGGGAGGTCCCGCCGAAGACGGCCTCGGTCGTTTGGGACTTGAACTACGAATGGAACGACTCCGAGTGGATGAGTACGAGACAGAAGCGCAACTCCCTTAAAGCGCCTGTCTCCATCTACGAGGTCCACCTCGGCTCCTGGAGGAGGGTCCCGGAGGAGAACAACAGATACCTCAACTACAGGGAGATGGCGCACCAGCTCGCCGAGTACGTCAAGGAGACCGGCTTTACCCATGTCGAGCTGCTGCCCGTCATGGAGCACCCGTTCTACGGCTCATGGGGCTACCAGTCCGTGGGGTACTTCGCGCCGACCTCGAGGTTCGGCGCGCCGCAGGACTTCATGTACCTGATAGACCACCTCCACCAGAACGGCATAGGCGTCATCCTCGACTGGGTCCCCTCGCACTTCCCCACCGACGAGTACGCTCTCGGGTACTTCGACGGCACGCACCTCTACGAGCACGCCGACGCCAGAAAGGGCTTCCACCCGGACTGGAACAGCTACATATTCAATTACGGCAGGAACGAGGTCCGCTCGTTTCTTATCTCCAGCGCCCTCTTCTGGCTCGCCAGGTACCACATAGACGGTATCAGGGTCGATGCCGTGGCCTCGATGTTATATCTCGATTACTCGCGGGAAGGAGGCGAATGGATACCGAATGAGTTCGGCGGGAGGGAGAACATAGAGGCGATAAGCTTCTTGAGGAGACTCAACGAGGCCATCTACCACGAGCACCCCGATGTCCAGACCTTCGCCGAAGAGTCTACGGCGTGGCCGATGGTCTCAAAGCCGAGTTACCTCGGCGGCCTCGGGTTCGGCATGAAGTGGAACATGGGCTGGATGCACGACACGCTCAAGTACTTCTCCAAGGACCCCATATTCAGGAAGTACTCGCACAGCCAGCTCACATTCTCCATCTGGTACGCGTTCTTCGAGAACTTCGTCCTGCCGCTTTCGCACGACGAGGTGGTTCACGGCAAGGGGTCTATCCTCGGCAAGATGCCGGGGGACGAATGGCAGAGGTTCGCCAACCTGCGGCTCCTCTACGGCTACATGTTCGCCCATCCCGGGAAAAAACTTCTCTTCATGGGCTCTGAGTTCGGACAGGTGAAGGAGTGGGCGCACGAGGAAAGCCTCGAGTGGCATGTCCTGCGGTACGGCTTCCACGACGGGGTGAAAAAATGGGTGAGCGACCTTAACGCCTTCTACAGGTCTGAACCAGCGCTCTATGAGACGGACTTCGAGAACGATGGCTACGAGTGGATAGACTTCCACAACTGGGAGGAAAGCATCATAAGCTTCATAAGAAAAGGGGGCTCTACAAAAAACATCGTCCTGGCCGTCTGTAACCTCACCCCCATATACAGGCCGGGCTACAGGGTCGGCGTACCAGCCGGAGGGTTCTGGAAAGAGGCCCTGAACAGCGACGCTTCCGTGTACGGCGGCAGCGGAAAAGGCAACCTCGGAGGGGTCGAGGCCGAACGGATACAGGCAAACAAGAGGGATTACTCTATAAATATCACGCTCCCGCCGCTCTCAATTCTCCTGTTCAAGCACGAAGGCTGACGGAAAGGCGCTCTCTCAAGAGCCTTTCCAGTTGTCCGCATCAGGCGCTCCGGAAGGTCATTTGGCTTTTTGGGCGGGCTTTCATCTCTGAGCACTTATCACTTATACTGCTATACTGCATATCGCCCCAGCCAGGCGTCCGATAGATATCTCGCCCCGTCTTTTCCCACTCTCGGGTCAACGGGACGACCCCCTTTGATCTATTTATTTTCAATATCATTAATATACTTCCCGTTCGGAACGCTTTCGAGGGGTACGGTTCAGGTTTGACAAACTAAATTTTAGTGATAAATATGAACCACCCCGCAAGCCTTGCCGGGGTATCCGAAGGGAAATCTGTTTTTATATACGCGGCAAGCCGCGCTTAATTCAACCCGAAGGAAATATTAAAACTATGTTTATCAAAAGAAAAAAAACCTGGCACATACCCGAGAGCCAGGCCACCCCGGAGGAGACCTTTCTCAACAGGAGGAGGTTCCTGAAGGACGCCGGCATGTACGGGATAACCGCCGGGGCCGTCCTCTCCGGCGTCAACCTCTTCGGCCTCTTCGAGGGCAGGAAGAAGACCGGTCCGGTAGAGATACCGAAGACGCCGACTTCGTATCTTTATCCGGCATCAAGGAACCCCAGGTTCATCTTAGACAGGCCCCTTACGGACGAGAACGCCGCGGCTCGCTACAACAACTTCTACGAGTTCTCAACGGACAAGAACGTCTGGATGTACTCCGACAGCCTCATCCTCCGGCCGTGGCAGATCGAAGTAACGGGCCTGGTGGAAAGACCTCGAGTCTACGACATCGACACGCTTGTCAAAGAGATGCCGCTTGAAGAGCGGCTCTACAGGTTCAGATGCGTCGAGGCGTGGGCGATGGCTGTCCCGTGGACGGGTTTTCCGATGGTGGAGCTTGTAAAGAAAGTCCGCCCCCTCTCTTCCGCTAAATACGTCCTCATGCGGACATTCCTGAACAAGGGATGGTCGACCGAGCAGAGGCTCAAGTTCTGGCTGCCGTGGCCGTATCAGGAAGGTCTTACCATGGAGGAGGCGACAAACGAGCTGACATTCCTGGCCACAGGCATATACGGCCACGAACTACCCAAACAGCACGGCGCGCCGTTGCGCCTCGTGGTCCCGTGGAAGTACGGGTTCAAGAGCATAAAGTCCATAGTGCGGATAGAATTCGTCGCCGGCCAGCCGAAGACCTTCTGGAATACCGTGGGGCCGGATGAGTACGCCTTCGAGTCGAACGTAAACCCTCTTGTACCGCACCCGAGGTGGTCGCAGGCAACAGAGAAGATGATAGACACAAAAGAGGTCCGCCCAACACTGCCATACAACGGTTACGGCGAGTACGTAGCCGGTATGTACGTCAAATAACTCGGTTCACGGCGCGCTCTCAAGTTTTTGTCAGGTACTTCCGGAACCAGTCGGCTGCCAGCCTGGAGACCTCTTCAAGCGTGCCGGGCTCCTCAAAGAGGTGTGTAGCGCCCGGCACTATCACCATCTCCTTAACGCATCTTATTTTGGCGTATGCCTGCCTGTTAAGCTCTATAACAACATCGTCGAGGCCGCCGACTATAAGGAGCGTCGGAGCGGCCACCCTATCGAGATACGCATCCGCAAGGTCGGGTCTGCCGCCCCTCGACACGATAGCGCCTATCGGGGCGGCTGCGGATACGGACGCCTGTAGAGCGGCGGCGGCCCCTGTGGAAGCCCCGAAATACCCGATCTTAAGTCCCCTGGTCTTTTTCCGCCTGGCCAGCCAGAGTGTCGCGGCCGCCAGCCTCTCGGCAAGAAGGTCTATGTCAAACCGTGTGTTGTAATCCGTGTCCTCTTCCCTTGTAAGGAGATCCATCAGTAGGGTGGCGAGCCCGGCCTTTCTCAGGACCTCTGCCACGAAGTTGTTCCGTGGGCTTAAGCGCGAACTCCCGCTGCCGTGCGCGAAGAGGACAATCCCCTCTGCGGACTCAGTCCCCCAGAGCGCGCCCTCAAGCCTTACTCCGTCGGCCTCTATCTGTACGAGTTCCTCTTCGTCCTTAAATGTTCTCATATTCCCGCCGTGAGTTGATTAAAATTCTCCGCCATAAATGACGTAGAATTTTGATGGTATGGAAGGACATTTGTATTTGCCACTCCTTGACCCGCCGCTAAAGCGACGGGATTGCGGAGTGGCACACCCATTCAGACACACCCGACCCGCTTTACCAGACGGTAAAGCGGGTCAGTCACTTTTTATCGTGTCGTTATGCGGCTGGTTATTTGCAGGTGCAGGCCGCAGCTTTTTTTCCGCAGCCTTTGCATACGCCGTTCTCAATCGGAGCGCCGCATTTTTTGCATGGAGAGCATCCGCATGTCTGACACATAAGAGACCTCCTTTTAAGGTTTTACTTCTTTTTTAGTGTCACATACATTCCGACCATATTTCCTGTTTAATTATTGCCCCGGTATCATCCGTTGTCAACCGGGGGGAATCGCCGGTTTTTTCAGGATTTTGGAGGCAAAAAAACCGGCGGACGGAAAAATCCGTCCGCCGAAGCGGTTGAGAGGACATACGATTTACTTCGAGGCAGAAAGCCTTCTGGCGATATCGGCGACATATTTGCCCTGGTACCTGGCCATCGCGAGCTCGTTCTCGGTAGGCAGGCGGCTGCCGTCGGGCCCGGCAAGCGTTGAGGCGCCGTAAGGTGAGCCTCCTGTTATCTCGTTCATGTTCAAGAGCCTCTTTTCGCTGTACGGAAGCCCGACGATTATGAAACCGAGGTGGAACAGCGGGATATGGAAACTTAAGATGGTGGATTCCTGCCCTCCGTGCTGTGTACCTGTGGAGGTAAAGACGCTTGCCACCTTCCCGACAAGCGCGTCCTTCATCCAGAGCTGTCCCGTTGAGTCTATGAAGGTCTTCATCTGCGCGCTCATGTTGCCGTAGCGCGTAGGCGTGCCGAAGATGACCGCGTCCGCCTCGCTGAGGCTGTCAAGAGTCGCCTCCGGTATGCGGGCGAAGGCCCTCTTTGCCTCGGTGGCGCCCATCCTGGCGATTATATCATCGGAAAGCGTCTCTTTTACCTGGAAGAGCTTTACCTCCGCGCCCTTGACCTCTTTGGCTCCGGCCGCGATTGCCTCGGCCATCCTGTAGACATGCCCGTAGAGACTGTAGAAGATAATGTTTACTTTCATCCCCGCACCTCCGTTTTTTATCGAATTGTTTTTTAGAGCTTGTTTATACCGTTAAGGGCCGCCTCCTTGTAGGCGTCCGACAGGGTCGGATAATTGAAGACCGCGTCCTTGAAGTAATCTACCGTTCCGCCGAAGTTGAGGACGGCCTGGCCTATGTGTATGAGCTCCGAGGCCCGCTCGCCGACGATGTGGACACCGAGGAGCGCCCTTGAGTCCCTGTTGAAGATGAGCTTGAGCATCCCGTGGACATCCCCTGTTATCTGCCCTCTGGCGACCTCCTGGAAGTACGCGCACCCGACCTCGTAGGCGACCCCCTTTGCCGTAAGACTCTCTTCGGTCTCCCCGACCATCGAGACCTCCGGTATGGTATATATCCCGAAAGGAAGATACCCGACGAACTCGCAGGTGAGCCCATCTTTCTGGAAGGCATGGCAGACGGCGCGCCTCCCCTGCTCCATCGACGTGGAAGAGAGCGACGGAAACCCTATGCAGTCGCCTATGGCGTATATGTTGGGGACAATTGTCCGGAAGCTCCCGTTTACGGAGATGTGCCCTTTACCGTCGGGCTTTATGCCCACCGCTTCAAGGTTAAGCCCGTCGGTGTTGCCTATTCTACCCATGGTATAGAGGAGCTTCCCGGAGACTATAATCTTGCCGCTCTTGAGGTGCGTTACCACTCTTCCCTCTTTCTCGACGACGATATCGACGACCTCCTCCGGCAGCCTCAACGTCACCCCCGTGTGCCTCATCCAGTACATGAGGCTCGTGACTATCTCCTCGTCCACGAAAGGCAGCAGCCTCTGTTTTCTCTCCACAAGGTTTATCTTGACGCCGAGGGCGGCGAAGATGCACGCGTACTCGCATCCTATGACGCCTCCTCCGATTATCGTAAGGCTTCCGGGGATCCTGTCGAGCGAAAGGATGGTGTCGCTGTCGTAGATATGCTCTGAGTCGAAGGGGACATCCGCGGGCCGTGACGGGCTTGAGCCGGTGGCTATGACTATTATATCGCCCCGGAGTTCGTCAACGGTCTTGCCGGGGCCTTTTACAAGGAGCGTGTTATTGTCAATAAACGACGCCTCCCCGTATACTATCTCGACATTGTTCCTGCTGAACTGGTCGATTATAGTCTCCATCTGCCTTCTTATGACCTCGGTCTTCCTGTGCATGAGCTCGCCGAGCCTGGCGTCCCTGTTGACCGTGACCTGAAAGCCAAGCGGCGCCCTCTGCTTCAACCCCGAGAGGAAAAGGGCGGACTCCCTCAGGGTCTTGCTCGGCAGCGTCCCGGTATGGAGCCCCGCGCCGCCGATATAGGGCTGGCGCTCGACGATGGCGACCTTCTTGCCGAGTTTCGAGGCCTGGATGGCGGCCTTCTGTCCGCCGGGGCCGGAGCCTATTACAAGCACGTCGTATCGTCTCATCCCTGTACCTTCGCAGTTGAGTCAGAACGAACTACGGTATTTGACCCGCTGAACCGGCCCTCTCAGCCGCCGTGTCGAATCCGTTAGACTCGGCCAGCCATACTTAAAGTCATTCAAGCGAGAAAAAGCCCTCCGGGAACCTGACATCGACCTCGAGGTCGGTCATGGCGACCTCCTCTAACTTGCGGCCTCTTAAGTCGTAAGATATCACCTTCAAAGGCAGATAGCTCTTTATATCGAGCCAGAGCAGGTAGCGATGGAAGCCGTCGACCTCGGCGTTTTGCGCGCCCTCGACGCTTACTACAATGGTCTTCCTTCCACCGACCTCTTCTTCGCCAGATACAATGGTCTTGCCGCCCTTTTGAAGCGCCACAACCCGCTTAAAAAGCGCCCCGAGGTCCGACTCATCGACCGTGTGTCCGCCGGAGCTTTTGACGAGCCGGTCCTGCGGGCTTAAACGCATCACCAGAGACTTTAAAAAACCGAACGGACGAAGCTGAACCTCTTTGTTCACCGGGTCGTAGACCAGGACCGCCCCGTTGTGAGGCTCTATGAACTCCATCCTGACAAAACCGGGCTTTTTAAAATAATACCTTATCTTTTCGGACCCGGTCTCACTCTGCGAGTCGAGCGTGACTCTGTAGGTCTCGACCCTCCCGTAGCTCTCAACGGCGGCGGCCACAGGGTCGCTGTGGTTCAGCAGGAGGGACGCCAAAAAAAAACCTCGAATATCATGGGATCACCTCCCTGTCAAAACCGTGCAGCCTCTTGACGGCTGTTAGATGTGGCGTAAACCCCGGGGCTAGAAAGCTTAAGAGATGAACCATCCCGGAAGCCTTGCTAGCGGGGTATCCGAAGGAAATATTAAAACCCCAGGGGCCTTGCAGTCTTTTCCAGCCTAATGGATTATATCGCCATAACGAAGATTTGCAACTTTACGGGTTTTTTTGAAGGTTCTCGGTTTTAACGGCCCTACCCTTTGCTCCTTTCGAGGATCGGGTAGGCGATATTTGTTATATAGGAGTTTATCCTTTTGAGGTTTGTGAGCACATCGAGATGGATGGCGCTTGTGTCTATGGATTCCCTGAGACCCTTGTGGAGCCTGTTTATGTGCGCCTGTCTCATCTCCCTCTCCATCTCGGAGACCTTGATCTTGTGGTTGGCGAGCCTCTGGGCCAGTTCCGCGTCGCTTCCGGCGAAGGCCGCCACCCCCATCTCGAAGTGTTCGAGCACCTTCTGGTGGAGCGCCTTTATCTCCTGCATGCCGTCCTTTGAGAAGGAAAGCCCGCCCCTTATCTTCTTCCGGGCAAGCTCCATCAGGTTTTTGTCGATGACATCCCCGATATTCTCCATGTTGTCGGAAAATAACATTATTTCCATCTCGCGCCTTGACTGGTCTTCAGAGAGGCTCTCGCGCGTAAGCTTCGTGAGGTATAGCTTCACCTCCCTGTCCAGCAGGTCCACATCGTCGTCCCTGCCCTCTATCCACTCGAGGAGTTCCATATCGTTTTTCTCGAATACCTCGATCGATTTTGCGAGCATCTCCTGGACTATATCGGCGTTTCTGAGAGACTCCCTTGATGCCTGCACAATGGCAAGCGACGGGGAGGAAAGGACTATCGGGTCAAGGTACTTCGGACCGAACTTCGCCGGGGCTTCCCGCTCCGGCAGCATTAAAGTCACCAGCCTCGTAAGCGGGGTCGTAAACGGCAGGAAGAGTACCGCTATGGCGATATTGAAGAACGTGTGCGCGTTTGCCACCTGTCTGGCCAGGTCTTGGGTCGATATCCCCACCAGGTGGGTGAAGACGCCGAGAAACGGCAGGACTATCACCACGCCCAGCGCTTTAAAGAGCGTATGCGCGAGCGCCACCCTCTTGGCGTCCACCGACGCGCCGAAGCTCGATACTATGGCGCTCACGGTAGTGCCGATATTGGCCCCAAGCACTATCGGCATGGCGGCGTCGAGAGTCAAAAGGCCCGTATGCGCCGCCGTGATGGCCAGCCCCAGCGTCGCGGCGCTGCTCTGAAAGATCGCGGTCAATATGGCCGAGATAATGATCCCGGCGAACGGGTCATGGCTTAGACCCAGGAGGGCGTCTTTCAAAAGAGGGTTCTGCGTAACCGGCTCGAAGTTCTGGATCAAAAGCTTCAAAGCGAAGAAGACGAAGCCGAAGCCGAGAAGGGCCTGACCGATGTCTTTACCCACGCCCTTTCGCCAGGTAAGCATCACGAAGACACCTACGCCGATGAGAGCTATGGCGTAGTCGTAGACCCTGAAGGCTATTATCTGTACGGTAAGCGTCGTGCCGATATCTGCCCCGAGTATTACGCCTATCGTCTCCCTGAGGCCGAGCAGTCCGGAGCCGACAAACCCGACGAGCATTACGGTGGTGGCGCTGGAGGACTGGAAGAGCGCCGTTATGGAAGCCCCTACGCCCACCCCCTTGAAACGGTTGTTGGTGGCGGTCAGCAAAAAGCCCCTCAGGCGGGCCCCCGCGGCCTTCTGAAGCCCGTCGCCGGCAAGCCTCATGCCGTAGAGCACCAGCATTATGGCCCCGAAAAAGCTCAATATTGAGAGTGTAGTCATAAAGGTAAAGATATTTTAAGGTAAGCTCGTCTGATGTGCGATTGTAGCGTCCTGAAACCCATAGTATCCTTTAACCGCCCTTTTCGCAAGATATTTTGCCTTTCCCCATCTATTGTATTTCGGCCGTCATGGTGAAATACTTTTGCCCTTCCTCCGCCGAATTCTCCTGACCCGCGCGCTTCGTCGACACGGCTGAAAACCCGGCAAAAAAATGGTTTTTACCTTGCTTTTTTCCATCCGGAAAGTATAATTAGGTCAAATCCGGCTGAATCGCCGCTGATTTAAGGCATAATCTCATATACTACTAACAGGATGCCAGGAGGGATGATGACTACAATTGTTGAGGTGACCGCCAGGGAGATTCTTGACTCAAGGGGCAACCCTACCGTTGAGGTCGAGGTGGTGCTTGACGGCGGTTTCAGGGGAAGGGCCGCGGTGCCTTCGGGAGCGTCCACCGGCAAGTTCGAGGCGGTTGAGCTCCGTGACGGGGACAAAAAGCGGTATCTCGGCAAAGGGGTACAGAAGGCCGTAAAAAATGTCACGGATAAGATAGCCAGGGAACTCCGGGGCCTTGACGCCTCGGACCAGGTCCTCATAGACTCCAGATTAATAGCCCTTGACGGCACCCCTAACAAAAAAAGGCTCGGGGCCAACGCCATCCTCGGCGTATCCATGGCCGTGGCCAAGGCGGCCGCGGAGGCCTCGATGCTCCCGCTCTACAGATACATCGGCGGGTCAAACGCCAGGGTGTTGCCGGTGCCGATGATGAACATAATCAACGGCGGGGCGCACGCCGACAACCCTCTGGACATACAGGAGTTCATGATAGTGCCGGCCGGGTTTGGGGCCTTCAAGGAGGCCTTGAGGGCCGGCGTGGAGGTCTTCCACAACCTGAAATCGATACTCAAGAAAAATAAGCTCTCCATCGCCGTCGGAGACGAAGGCGGGTTCGCCCCCGACATAAGCTCAAACAGGGAAGCCATCGAGATGGTCTTGAAGGCCGTAGAGGCCACCGGCTACAAACCCGGCAAAGAGTTCCTAGTCGCCCTTGACTGCGCCTCGAGCGAGATCTACAGGAACGGCGGCTACATACTCGAAGGCAAGGAACTCTCAAGCGACGAGATGGTGGATTACCTCGAAGGGCTCGTCAAGGACTACCCGATAATCTCCATCGAGGACGGACTCTCGGAAGACGACTGGAAGGGTTGGGCGCTCCTTACGCGCAGGCTCGGCGCCGGGTGCCAGCTTGTCGGTGACGACCTCTTCGTGACAAATGTCGAGAGGCTCAAGACCGGCATAGACGACTTCATTGCCAACTCCATCCTCATAAAGGTCAACCAGATAGGCACATTGACCGAGACTTTGGCCGCGGTGGAGATGGCTCAGAGGGCCGGCTACACGGCCGTCATCTCGCACAGGAGCGGAGAGACCGAGGACTCGACCATAGCGGACATAAGCGTTGCCACGAACGCCGGCCAGATAAAGACCGGCTCGGCATCAAGGACCGACAGGACCGCGAAATACAACCAGCTTTTAAGGATAGAAGAAGAGCTCGGAGAGACTGCCGTATTCCCTGGCCTGGACGCCTTCAAGGTAAAAAGGCCCATAAAATAAGAGAAAACAGGCCGCCGGAGGCCACGGCGGCCTGTTTTAAGACGGACTTTTCAGGGCTGTTTACTTGCCTTTCGCTTCTATGATATAATTTATAAATGTGATTCGCTATCGACAGACCCGAATATCTTATCTTTTACGGAATCAGACCGAAATATCGACGGTTCGGTCCGGTTTTATCCCGGCTTATTCGCGCATACGAAAAAAACGCCGACATGAACAAGGAGGTTAAGTGAGCCTGGAAGGCCTTATTTTTGAGGCTGTAATCATATTTGTATTGATACTTTTAAACGGTTTTTTCTCAAGCGCCGAGATATCCATCATCTCCGCCAGAAGAAGCGTTATAGAAAAACTTGCCAAGGACGGCAATCTCTCCGCCGCCGTTGTCACCAAGATGAAAGAGGACCCCGACAGGTTTCTGGCGACCGTCCAGGTAGGGGTAACGGTGGTAAGCACGCTCGCCTCCGTCATAGGCGGCGTGACGGCCATAGAATTCCTCAAGCCGGTATTCCTTTCAATCCCGTTCGCGCCGCTGCAGAACTCGGCCGAGTTCCTGGCGGTCGGAGTGGTCGTCATCGTCATATCCTATGGCACGCTCATCATAGGCGAGCTGGTGCCGAAGACGCTGGCCCTGAGGTACTCGGAGAGGATCGCCTGCCTGACGGCGCGCCCCCTGAACTTCGTCTCGAAGATCACATCTTTTTTCGTGAAGGTACTTACGACATCGAATGCCGCGGTACTCAGGGTCTTCGGGGTCAAAGGGGCCGAAAAGAGGGTCTTCATCTCCGAAGAGGAGATAAAGTACTTTATCAGGGAAGGCAAGGCCACCGGGGTCTTCGAGGAGACCGAGGCGGCGCTCCTGCACGGGGTATTCGAGTTCGCGGACACCACCGTGAAAGAGGTCATGGTGCCCAAGCACAAGTTCAGCGCCATAGAGATATCCACCTCCCCGGAGGCCGTTATCAAATTCATAGCCGAGACCGGCTTTTCCAGGTACCCGGTCTACAGGGGCACGCTTGAGAAGGTCGTCGGGGTGCTCTTCAACAAGGACGTCTTCAGGGCGATGGAGAAGGGCCAGGCCATCTCGGTGCGCGAGATCCTGAGAAAACCGTACTTCGTCCCGAACTCCGTAATGATCAGCAAGCTCCTTCGCGAGATGCAGCGAAGGAAGGTCCACATGGCGGTAGTCGTGGACGAGCACGGGGACGTCGACGGCCTGGTGACGATCGAGGACATTCTCGAAGAGATCGTCGGCGAGATAGAGGACGAGTACGACGTGGGCGCGGGCGGGCTTGTCGAGAGGCTCAAGGACGGCACAATGGTCATAGACGCCTCGGCTTCGTTAAGGGACCTTGAGGACATGGGGATCGTGATAGATTCAGAGTCCGAGGAGTACCACACGCTTGCCGGGTTCATGCTGGCGCAGCTCCAGAGGATCCCGCGCGGCGGCGAGTTCGTAATCTACAGGGACCAGAGGTTTACGATAGTCGACGTCGAGATGAACAGGATAATAAAGGTAAAGGTCGAGCCGCTCAAGGAGCCGCAGAAAAAGGCGTCGGTGTAAAGGCGGCTAAAGTGAGCCGTATGTTTGTATCTCATCAGTTCTGTAAGCTATATGTAGTGCCCTCCTTACCTTACCGCCATGAATAATTTTTGATAAAAATGATTGTAAAAATAAGTAGTTCAAAAAGAAGGGGTAGAAAAAAACCGTATAATTTATTAATCTTGATATTCTATTGAGGTTTTTGAACATTCCGGAACTTGTTCTCATTACAATTTATTCCTGCCATCTAAGGTACCAGATTGAATTCTCAATTGTGCCATGCAATAAACTGGAGTTTTTTGTTTCTTACACCCACGAGTTTTTAGTTTCGGAGAATTCATAGGATTAAAGATTTGTGAAAGAAAAATCGAGTTGTTGGTTTTCGTTTAGTTAAACCAACTAAACTTGACAAGTAAAATTTTTAGTCGTAAATCCTTTCCTTTTTTACAACAACACCGCCTACAATGGTAATTATCGAAGTCTTGTTTGAATAGTCTCTCGTATAAATGAATTGCTTTTTTTCCGCAATTTCCCCTGAGGTTATTTTGTCCTGTTCACTAGTTTTAGGACCTATCTCTATTATTTTTCCAAAACTCCTTTTCGTAAAAACTTCGCCCAAATTTATTATCTGACATGGAGGACCGTATTTCTCGATGAGCTGTGCTTCACTCCACGGCTCGCTGATGCTGCCATCGCTTATCAGCCCGAATTCCCTTACATCCAATGACTTGCATTCTTTAATGTCACTTCCATTCGCATAAGAATTGGCTGAGATGAATGATAAAGAGAGTAAAAGCATCAGAACCGTTTTGATAATATCGCTATTTAAGATTCGTCCCATATGATTTTTCTCCATATTCTTTTTTTGCGAACAAAAATAGCAACATATTCCATTACTTTTTTCACATAAAAACCAACTTTCTGCAACAAAAATATACTGCCAAAAAAAACAAGTGGGACACAATAATATCTCCCCCCTTGTTTTTAGATATGCATATCGTTTCTAACGGAGCTGCCGTCAGTTACAGTTAGCACGATCCTGAAATGTCCTTGTCCTGTCGGTAATCAGCTTGTACCCGTAGCTTGGGTATCTTTCCCAATAGGTGCAAACCTCGTTGCCAGAGATGCCATCGTAGTCTCTGATTGCTTGTATACTGAAAAAGTATTGGTTTGTGAAATCATAGATATTCGAAAAAGCATTCTTTAAAGCATTTATCACTCCAGTTATAAACATCTCTTTGTGGGTGTGCATTTTGATTTTATTACTTACATATATATATTTAGTCACAGGCCAGAAACCCCCGGGCTTTTAAGCCCGGGGATGAATGGCCGCCTGTAGCGGAGCGGAAGCCGTTCGCAAAATCCGGTTTTTTGGATTTTGCAGGCTTCGAGAAACCGCGGGCTTCAGCCCGCGGTAGTTCACTTTCGGTGGGCTGTATTCACCATGCTCTCAAGAAGCTTCCGTTCATGTACTGCCAGCTATTATCACACAATAATAATTGCGTGTAACCTGTACTAATAGACAGGGGCAGATCAAACCTTTTCTTTCAAAAATTTATCAGCATGAATGTATGGCTTTAAATGTTTTCACCTCTTCAGTATCTTCAAAAGCTCCTTCAGCGGCCTTGTGTTCAGTATGTCCTTTCTCTCAAGCCACCCGCGCCTTGCCGTGTGCACCCCGTAGGAGATGTTATCGAAGTGGCTTGTCGAGTGGGCGTCGGTCGAGATGGCCACCAGCACCCCCTTCTCTTTCGCGAGCTTGCAGTGGATGTCGTTAAGGTCGAGCCTGTCGGGGTACGAGTTCAGCTCAAGGGCCACCCCGTACTTTTTCGCTTCGGTCATCACGGCCTCCATGTCGAGCTCAAAGGGTTCTCTCTCGCCGATGAGACGGCCCGTCGGGTGTCCGATTATGCTTATCCTGCCTGTGCGTATGGCCTTCAGAATTCTCAGCGTCATCTCGTCTCTCGACATCCCGAAGCTCGAGTGCACCGAGGCCACGACGCAGTCGAGCCTTTTAAGGAGGCTTTCCGGGTGATCGAGCGTGCCGTCGGCCCTTATGTCGACCTCCGTGCCCTTCAAGACCGTGAACTTTTTCTTCGCTTCCTTGAGCTTCCGGTTCAGAGCGTCTATCGCCTCTATCTGGGCAAGGACCCTCTTTTCATCGAGCCCGTGCGCTATCCCTACGGCCTTTGAATGGTCGGTGACGGCCAGGTACTCATAACCCCTTTTCATGGCGGCCTCCGCCATCTCTTCAAGGGTCGCCCCTCCGTCGCTCTCCCTGGTATGCGAATGCAGGTCCCCCCTGATATCTTCTACCCTCAAAGACTCCGGGAGCCTTCCTTCTTCGGCGGCCTCTATCTCGCCTCTGTTCTCTCGCAGCTCCGGCGGTATCCACGGAAGACCTACGGCCTTATATACTTCCTCCTCCTTTTTTCCGGCGACGGGCTTCTCACCGTCTTCCTTGAATACGCCGTACTCGCTGATCTTCAAGCCCATCCTTTTGGCCCTGTCACGAAGCGCCACGTTATGCGACTTGGAGCCGGTGAAGTACTGCAGGGCCGCTCCGAACGACTTTTTATCAAGGACTCTAAGGTCCACCTGGAGCCCGACCTTGAGTACTACCGTGGACTTCGTATCGCCCTTCGATAAGACCTCTTTTATGTCCGGGTGTCTTACGAAGTGGTCCATGACTTTTGCCGGGTCTTTACAGGTGGCCAGGATATCGAGGTCCCCTATCTCATCCTTCCACCTCCTCAAGCTTCCCGCGGGCACGACATCTTGCGTTCCGGAGACCTCCTTGATGTAGCCGGTAAACTCCGCGGCGTACTTCATGGCCACCGAGATCCTGAACTTGCCGGAGCGGGCCTTCAAGTCCTTTATCGCCTTCAGTATCTTCTGCTCGGAGGTCTCGCCCATGCCGGGAAGGTCCCTGAGCTTCCCGGCATGGGCCGCCTTTTCAAGCTCCTCTACGCTTGACACGCCGAGCTCCTTGTGGATGAGCGAGGCCCTCTTGGGGCCAACACCCGAGACCTTCAATATCTCGAGCATCCCGGCGGGCATCTCCTTTAAAAGCTCGTCGTGATAGGCGCACCTGCCGGTGGTCAGGAGTTCCACGATCTTTCCCCTCAGGCTCTCGCCGATCCCGGGGATGCCCAACAAGTGTTCCTCGCCGGCAGCGTAGAGGCTTTTGAGGCTCTCCGGGAGTCCCTCTATGACAACGCCGGCGTTCCTGTAGGAGCGTATCCTGAATTTGTCGCCTCCAGTCAGTTCCAGGAGGTCCGCTATCTCCTCGAATACTTTTGCTATCTCGCTATTATCCATATCGCTCCCGTTTCACTGTTCCATATCTTTATATTATATATTATTCCCACGATTCAAGCGGCTTATAAAGCGGAAAAATAGTCGTTGACAAGTTTCCTGGTATTACCTAAACTTGAAAAGCTTCAACAAACTCAGATAACGGCCTTTTTCCGGTATAATGAAAGAAAATCCGATAGGCGTATTCGACTCAGGTGTCGGCGGGCTCACCGTCTTAAGGGAGATCACCAGACAGCTTCCCGGCGAGAAGACCATATATCTCGGAGATACGGCGCGGGTACCCTACGGGATAAAATCGAGGGAGACCGTCGTAAGGTACTCCCTTGAGGTAGCGGCGTTTCTCTCAAAACTCGGCATCAAGCTTCTCGTGGTGGCCTGCAACACCGCCTCTGCCTACGCCCTTACAGAGCTTACGAAGAGACTCAGTATCCCCGTCGTAGGCGTCATCGAACCGGGGGCGAAGGCCGCCCTGAGGGCGACACGGACTAACAGGATCGGGATCATCGGCACGCAGGGCACGATAAGGAGCAACTCCTATGTCGATGAGATAAACAGCCTTAAGCGTAACGAGACAAGGGAGGTCGCCGAGCGCGGAGAGAAGCACTTCGACAGGTACTTCGAGATCAGGACCGACGAGATGGTCATATTCACCAAGGCCTGTCCGCTCTTTGTCCCTCTCGCCGAGGAAGGTTGGACGGCAAACGATGTCGCCCGCCTTACGGTCGAGCATTACCTGAAGGGACTCAACGAGGAGAAGATAGACACCCTGGTGCTCGGGTGCACGCACTACCCCCTGTTAAAAGAGACCATCGCGTCCGTCATGGGCAAGGATGTAGCTCTCATAGATTCCGCCGAGTCCACCGCCGTTGAGGTAAAGCGGGTCCTCAAGGAACGGGGCCTCCTTAACGACAGTCCCGATAAAGCCACGCACAGGTTCTTCGTAACCGACTCGCCGGAGAGGTTCCTGATGGTCGGCAAAAGGTTCTTCGGAGAGGGGCTCGAGGCCGCGGAACTCGCAGAACTTGAAGCTCCATGAGACTATACAGGCATTTAACCGACAATGGCCAGACCTAAAACTCAACAGAATAAAAAGCCTGCCGGAATGCAAAGGAAAAAGTCGGGTAAAAAAAGCGGCTTGCTGACCGTGCTTCTGGTGGCGGTGCTGACCCTCATAGCTGGCATAGTGATCATCTCTGTTTACGGGGACAGGCTCTTCAAGCCCGCTAGAGTCAAGCCTTCTACGGCACCAGTCCACTCAAGGACTGTCAACCTTTACTTCAGCGACGACGAAGGCCTCCATCTAAAGGCCGAGAAGAGAGGCATTAAAAAAGGCCCGCTTGAGACAGAGGCCGCAGAGGCCGCAGAGGCCCTGCTCGAAGGGCCGAAGAACGGCGGCCTTGCCAGGGCTATACCCGAAGGCACAAGACTTCTTGGCGTCAGGGTCAAGGACTCTACCGCGATTCTCAACTTCAGCTCCGAGATAGTCAAGAACCACCCCGGCGGGACATCCGGCGAGATGCAGACCATCTACTCGATAATAGACACCCTCACGCTTAACTTCCCGGAGATAAAGGCCGTGCAGATACTCGTGGAAGGCAAAAAAGTGGAGACTCTCGCCGGGCACATCGACACAAGCCTGCCGCTAGGCCCGGACAGGTTGATAATAAAGGACTGAGCCGTCATTTGAAGACTTCACCTGTGGACGCCCGGCGATTTGACGCCGCGGCTTTTGATGTCATGGAGGTCTCATCACATGGATGACGAAAGAAGTTTCAGGGTCGAAAAGGATTCCCTGGGCGAGAAGCTCGTACCCTCCGACGCCTACTACGGCATACAGACCTTGAGGGCGGCCGAAAACTTCCCGATAAGCGGCATCATGCCCAAAGCCGTCTTCGTTACCGCTACCGCCATCGTAAAAAAGGCCTCGGCCATGGCCAATGTCGAGCTCGGGCTTCTCGACAGGAAACGGGGCGCGGCCATCGTCAAGGCCGCCGACGAGATAATCTCCGGAAGGCTTCACGGCGAGTTCTTCGTCGATGTCTACCAGGCCGGCGCCGGGACATCCCACAACATGAACGCCAACGAGGTCATAGCCAACAGGGCCATCGAGATACTCGGCGGGGTCAAGGGAAGCTATTCAACGGTACACCCCAACGACCATGTCAACATGAGCCAGTCGACAAACGACACGATGCCCACGGCCTTGAGGGTGGCGTGCCTGTTGAGCGCACCGGCGCTTCTTTCCTCCCTCAAGAGGCTCCAAAGAGGGCTCGAAAGGAAATCCAGGGAGTTCTCCACGATCATAAAGTCTGGTAGGACTCATCTGCAGGACGCTGTCCCGGTGAGGCTCGGCAGCGAGTTCGGCTCTTACGCCTCCTCGATAAAAAGCTCTATCGAAAGGATAACCGCGGCGCTCGACGGCTTGAAAAAGATCGGCCTCGGCGGCACTGCCGCCGGCACCGGCATAAACACCCATCCTCTGTACAGGAAAACGGTCTTAAGGACGCTCACGAAGGCGGCAGGGATAAAGAGTTTGAGGCCTGCCCCGGATGGCTTCGAAGCGTTAAACGGCATGGGGGATTTTACGGCCTTCTCCGGGGCCCTCAAGAATACCGCCCTTGAGCTGATACGCATCGCCAATGACTTAAGGCTTCTTGGCTCCGGGCCTCATACGGGCCTCGCCGAGATAACCCTGCCGGCGGTCCAGCCAGGGTCTTCCATCATGCCCGGCAAGGTGAACCCCGTTATGGCCGAGATGCTCGACATGGTATGTTTTCAGGTCGTCGGATCAGACATCACGGTGACTCTCGCGGCTCAGGCCGGCCAGCTTGAGCTCAATGTCATGCTTCCGGTCGTAAACTACAATATCCTGCAGTCGGTAGAGATACTCACGACATCCGTTGAGGTATTTACCGTCAGGTGCGTAGCGGGGATCAAAGCCGATAAAAAAAGGTGCCGCGGGTACTTCGAGCAATCGGTCGGCCTTGCCACGGCCTTAAACAGGTTCATCGGGTATGAAAAAGCCGCGTCGATAGCTAAAGAAGCCGCCGCGACCGGCAGGACGGTAAAAGAACTTGTCATCGAGAACGGGCTGTTCACGGAGAAGGAATGGAAGGCCGTGGCCGAGGCCTCCACAGGCCCGGCTGATTTGAAGAAGATAAAAAAGATGCGCAGATAAGCGGCGGCCGATGTACCTTTAGACGGCCGAGTCAACGGCTTTGGGCCTGGGTTCTTCTCCCAGCGCCGCTCTTCATAAAGTGTCAATCCCCGTGGAGTCCTATTTCCCGATCAACCTCTTCAAATAACCGACCCCCCTTTTAAGGAATGACTCCCTGTCCGCGGAGACCGCGGCAATGATGTTTTCATCTATCACGGCCCTCTCCGGGTCCACGATGATCTTATCGAGCTTCAAATACCTCAATACCCCGCTCATGTAAAGCGACCTCTTCATCCTGTGACGGCGGAGCCTCCCCGCCGGTGAGTCCGCCACCGAATCCAGGTAAGCGACAAGGCCGTCTATTCTCTCAAGACTGTCAAGCGCGCTCTGCGTATCGCTGCCCGTATGTTCCGCCAGGAGGTCTACGCGGGCCTTTTTAACGGAATCGACAAACTCCTTTTGGCCGTGGACCGGGGCTTCCCAGGAGACATTGAGTTCGGTATCGAGCCCCATGCTCCTGTTGTTCGCGTTGGCGGAGCCTATGGTCATAAAGCTGTCGTCGACGATCATAAGCTTGGAGTGCACGAAGACATGCTCCTCCAGGCCGTCCTTCGACCTGACGACCGGGAAGTATATCCCCATGGAATGCCCCTCTCTTCGGGCGACCCTCTTTAAAGACCGCAGAAGCCTTGTCTGCGCGATCCCGACGTATATGTTCTCGATTAAGGTCTGCTCCTTCCTCGGCAAAATGAAGACTATCTGGAGCTTTGGTCCGGTGCGTTTCATCCTCTTGACCAGGGCCCTGTAGACGGCGTAGGAACTGAAGTACTGGTTCTCGATATAGATGAGCGACCTCGCGGAACGGATGGCGTCGATATAAAGAGAGCGGATCTCTCTCACGGGCTTTTTAAGCCGGGCCAGCGAGCGGGCCTGCGTGCGGCTGATGGCGACATTACCGGCCGCGATAGCGACCGCTGAGCCGTCGCCGGGAATATAGTCCCCGCGGCGCGCTGGCGCCAGTTTGAGTTCCTTACCCGTTGAATCAGACCAGCGCCTCCTGAATATCTCCGTCAACTCCTTCGACACCGGGCCCGTATGATAGGAGTTCACGTCGTGGTACGGCCCGTAGGCCCTTCCGTTGGAATCCACCCTGAAGGGGTTATGCGTGGAGTGACGGCGGTCGTCCCAGCGGCTTGCGCATATGTCCATGCCTCCGACAAAAGAGGCGTAGCCGTCGATCACGACGAATTTTTGATGCTGGCTTGCCGCGAAGGCGTGACGGTTGTCGAAGTGGAACGAGATCGCCGGGTTGGCCTGCGTGAATATCCTCTTCTGCATCCATTCGCGCCTCAGGATATATATATAGCTGAAATTCCACGCGAGTATGTATACCCTGAGGCCCGGGTTCTCCTCGCAGATGGTGTTGAGGAAATTTAAAAACCTTATATCCTCGCCGGCGTCCTTTACGTCTTCGCCCCTCAAGAGCCTGACGCTGCTGTCGAACTGCCAGCCGGAGATAAGGATATAATCCCGCGCCTGCCTTGCCGCGTGATAGAAGAAACGGTAGTAGTCGCGGGCGTCGATCACGATTCCGGTGGAATCGACACTCTTTGACACCAGGCAGTTGCGGCCGGGCCTTATTATACCTCTTATTGACATATCTTCAGCGTTTCGGGAAAATCGTATATTGACCTGTCTTACAAAACCTGACCGCTCAACGCCTCCTCTCCGGTAAGCGGGTTCGTTCGCCGGCGGCTTTGAACCGTGGGATGCACCGGAGGAAAATTAAAAGAGGCGTGTAAGTCGTAACCGTGGGTCGTGCGGCGATTCGCGGGAGTCTGATGATCTTTTTCTTTGATACAGGCCGGCTCGTAAAGATTGCACATATCCAAATGACCACATACGATTTTACAACTTCTCAGAGATGTCGTCAACTGACGCTTTGAAGTAAAAAAAGGACCATACCCCTCATGACCGACAGATATGGTCCTTTCATAAAAAGGTAAACGCCTCTTTTTAGGGCCTTAAGAGGCCGGAGGCCCGGCTGCGTCGTCGTATGAGCCCGTCAATCACCCGGCTCCCAACGAGTTTTTTCCGCCATGCCATAGGGGGCGCAAGGGTCGTCATTTCTTCTCTACGGGAAGCCCTGCATCGACCCACGCGTTGAAGCCTCCGAGAAGGGCGCTCGCTTTCCCGAACCCATTGTTTAAAAATACCTGCGCCGCACGGGCGCTGGAGTGTTCCTCCGTTCAGGTGCAGTAGGCGACGACCTCTTTCTTTGGGTCCAGTTCTCCAAGCCTCTTTTCCAGCTCATCGAGCGGGATCCTCAACCCTCCGACGATCTTTATCCCGCTTTTGCCGTAGTCGACCGGGTCTCTCACGTCAAGGAGGAGAAAGTCCTCCTTCATGTCGAGCTTCCTCTTGACTTCCTCTTTAGTTATTTTAGGGGCAACCATAACCGCCTCCTTCATCAGTTTATGAACCACCCCGCAAGCCTTGCCAGCTGGCTATCTTCTTAATCCTCCCCTCCCTTGATGGGAGGGGAGGATTTTACAAGGGCAAGCTACAGGGAATTTTGTGATTAAAAATCTCAGGCTTTTATCCTGAACTTATCAAGCGTGACCTCTTCGGCCCCGCTCTCAGCCATCTCTTGAACGGCCCTTTCAGAATCCCCTTCTCTCACATCGACACCTTTAACGGCGTCCATGAGGACCGTCACTTCAAAGCCCTTCCTGACGGCGTCAAGGACGGTCTCCTTTACGCAGTAGTCAGTGGCGAGGCCGCCCACATAAAGGTGCGTCACGCGGTCGTCTCTCAGGCGTTCGTCGAAAACCCTGCCAGAGTCATCGTGGCCGTCAAAAGCCGAGTAGCCGTCAGAATCCGGGTCATCCCCCTTGGTTATTATCACGGCATTTTTAGGCAATTCAAGGTCAGGATGGAATTCAGCCCCGAAGGTCTTCCGGACGCAGTGCGCGGGCCACTGACCGCCGAACTCCTTGAAGTGCGCCGTTTTGGCGGGGTGCCAGTCCCGCGAGGCGTATATCGGCACTCCCTCGGCCTTGAATATCTCCATATACCTGTTTAGCGCCGGGACAACCAAATCGCCGTCGGCGACAGGCAGCGCCCCACCGGGGCAAAAATCGTTCTGCATATCGACTATCAAAAGGGCGTTTTTTCTCGTCATAAGCCCCTCCCCTCATCCAACAGGACCGGGTCGCGTTTTTCCGCAACCTGCTAATTTCAGCATATCACTTTTCGGGTCTGTGTCAAGACGGGCGGAGATTAAAAAAACGCTTACGCGAGGCGTACTTAAAGCCCTATTATGTTGAAAAGATGTAAAAATTGGGATATCATCTCCAAAACCGTTTACCAGGAGGTCTACAGGATGATCCGGCAAAGGAAGCTTTTCGTATCCTTGCTCTTAACCTTGCTCTTTATCATAAGCTCACAGGCCCGGGCTAAACCGAATGAGCCTTTCATAACGAGGCTCGATAACGGGCTGACGGTCATCATCGAGGAGGAGCACGCGGCCCCGGTCGTATCCGTGCAGATGTGGGTCAGGATCGGCAGCGCCGACGAAACCGACAAGGAAGCCGGGATCGCGCATGTCTTCGAGCACATGCTCTTCAAGGGCACAGGTAAGAGAAAGGTCGGCGAGATAGCGCAGATCGTAGAGTCGGTCGGGGGCGACATAAACGCGTATACCTCCTTCGACAACACCGTCTACCACCTGACGGTGCCGAGCCGCCACTTCCCGACAGGCCTCGACATAATAAGCGACGCCATACAGCGCTCGGCATTCGACCCGGTAGAGCTTAAAAAGGAGCTCCAGGTCGTCCTCGAGGAGCTTCGCATGAACGAGGACAGCCCCGGAAGAAAACTCTACAAATCGCTAATGTCCAGGGCGTTCACGGAGCACCCGTACGGCAGGCCCGTGATCGGATATGTAAAGACCGTTGAGTCATTCACAAGGACCCAGATACTCGACTTCTTCAACAAGTGGTACATACCCAACAACATGACGCTCGTAATAGCCGGCGACGTCGACACGGATACCGCCCTTGCCTCGATAAAAAGAGAGTTCAAGGACTTCAGGAAAAAACCCGACCCGCACAGGAAGAGGCCGGTGGAGCCCGCCCAGAAAGAGATCAGGACGGATATAATAACACAGCAGGTAAACGCCGCGCACCTGGGGCTAGCCTTCCACATACCCGAGATTAAGAACGAGGAGACCTACGCGATAGACGTCCTCTCGGTCATCCTCGGAGGCGGCGAGAGCTCAAGGCTTTATAAAAAGCTCAAGATCGACGAGTCTCTGGTCCAAGGGATCTCGTCATATACCATGTCGATGAGGGAGCCGGGCCTTTTTCTTATAACAGCCACCCTTGACGCTAAAAACACATCCGGCGTCATCTCCGGCACGGTCGGCGAGATCAGGAGGCTTGAGTACGAGGGGCCGGACCTGGAAGAGCTTGAGAAGGCGAAGTTCAACCTCGAAAGCGATTTTATCTACTCGAGGGAGACGATGGACGGCATCGCCGGCAAACTCGGATACTTCCAGACCGCCCTCGGGGACATCAACTACGAGAAGAAGTACGTCGAGGGGATCAGAAAGGTCACGACCGATGACGTAAAACGGGTCGTCAACAGGTACTTGAAGACCGACTCCGCCACCGCAGCCGTCATACTCCCGGAAGACGCCAGGGGGCTTGTATCAAGCTCTACCATAATAGACGCCTCTAAAGAGGCCGACTCCAGGACAAGAAAAGAGTTCGCCGGGAAGATGACTGATGAGAAGACGGTCAAGGTGCGGCTCGATAACGGCATCACCCTTATCGTCAAGGAGGCGCACGCCAACCCTACCGTCGCCTTCTACGCCACCTTCCCTGGGGGCCTGAGGTTCGAGCAAGCCGCGACCAACGGAGCCGGCAACTTCACCGCCGCCATGCTGACGATGGGCACGAAAAAACACTCAAGGGAGGATCTCGCCAGAGAGACCGACGAGATGGCCGCCGGCATAAGCGGGTTTTCAGGGTGGAACTCCACCGGGGTCTCCGGAAAATTCCTATCGAGGTTCTTCGACAAGGGCCTGAACATGCTGGGGGAGGTCATAATGAACCCGATATTCCCCGAAGACGAGATGGAAAAACTGAGAAAGGATATACTGGCCGGGATAAAAAGACAGGAGGACAACCTGCCTGCATACACATTCAAGCTCCTCTACAGGTCACTCTATGAAAAACACCCTTACGGGATGCCATCCTCCGGGACAGCCGAAACCGTATCGGCCATGAAGAGGGAAGACCTTGTAAGGCATTACGAGAAGTTTTTCGTTCCCGAACGGATGGTCCTCACGGTAGTCGGGGACGTAAACAAGGACTACGCCGTAGAAAAGGTCAAGGCGGTCTTCAAGGACTTCAAGAAAGCCGCTCCGCCTCTCCCGGCGCCGCCCGTAGAAGAGCGTCAGACGAAAGTACGAGAGACAGGGGCCGTAAAGGAGAAGGAGCAGACGCATATCGGGATAGGCTTTCTCGGTACTACCATCGGGAGCCCTGACAGCTACCCGCTTAAAGTCATGACCGAGGTATTGTCCGGCCAGGGCGGGCGTCTCTTTGTCAACCTGAGGGACAAAAAGAGCCTCGCGTACTCCGTGACGGCCTTCTCGAAGGAAGGCAGGGACGACGGGATGCTGGGTGTCTATATCGGGTGCGCCCCGGCCAAAAAGGACGAGGCTATAGCCGGGATATTAGGCGAGCTGAAGGAAATCTCCGCTGTCAGGGTGACCGACGACGAGCTTAAGAGGGCGAAAATGTCTCTGATCGGCGGCTACGAGATAGGCCTTCAGGAGGTAAGCAGTCAGGCCTCCGACATGGCCAATAACGAGCTCTACGGGCTCGGTTACGAGTTCAACAAGGTATATCCGGAAAAGATAGAGGCCGTAACTGCCGGCGATATCTTGATGGTCGCCAAAAAATATTTTGCCCTTGACGCCTACACGATTTCCATCGTGGGGCCAAACGCGGGAGGCGAGGCAAAAGGCAAATAAATCCTCCACTGTTGAAATCCTCGCACAAAAAAAAGACGGCGTGTGGTCTTCACACGCCGTCTTTTTTTCTCGGCCCGCAGCTACCCACGGCTTTACAGCCGTGGTACTTCAAGCTCCGGGGTATCACCCCCACCCTCCCCATCGAGGGGGAGGATTTTACAAGGGCAAGCTACAGGGAATTTTGATGGTATGGAAGGTCATTTTTATTTGCCAGCCTTGACCCGCCGCTAAAGCGACGGGATTGCGGAGTGGCACACCCATTCAACCCGAAGGAAATCTTAAAAAAACTTTAAGCCGCCCTCGGTCCTCAGTCCATCCATAGGTACATGAAGCTCATGCCGAACCTTTTTGAAAAGCCGGGGTCGATGTTTATGATGTTGATCCCCTTTGGGGCCGCGTCGGGGCCGGAGTAGATGTTGTTCTTATAGGCCCTCGGAGGCGAGTATGTGATGATACGCGCCTCCTTGATGCCGGCGGATTCCCTGGCCGTCTCTATCGCGTCGTCAAGATAACCTACGGAGTCTATGAGCTTCAAGTCGAGGGCCTGGGCGGCGTTATATATCCTGCCGTCCGCGATCTTTACGAGCTCTTCCCGCGTCAGACCTTTCCTTCCGTCAAGGATCACCTGCAGGAACCTGTCGTACATCCCGTTCAAGACCGACTGCAGTATCTTTCTCTCCTCTTCGGTCATGGGACGGAGCGGCGAGCCGATATCCTTCTTGTCGCCTGACTTTATCGTCTGGTTGGTGACGCCGATCTTCTCAAGGAGGCCGCTCGCGTTCAGGTTGTAGGCGATGACGCCGATACTTCCGGTGACGGTAGTCGGGTGGGCTATTATCCTGTCGGCGGAGGCGGCTATGTAGTAGCCTCCAGAGGCGGCCACATCCATAAGCTCGGCCACCACGGGGACCTTCCTCTTTTTCTTGAAGTTAGCGATCTCGTGGCTGATGATGTCGCAGGTCGTCACCGACCCGCCCGGGCTGTTGATCCTCAAGACGACGGCCTTTACGCCGTCGTCATCGGAGGCCAGCGTCAGCTCCTCTTTTATCCGCGCCGTGATGTTGGGCCGGGTCTCTACGCCGAGTATATTCGTCGCGTCGTCATCGGTAATGAGCCCGGAGACGTCGATAAGGAGCACCTTGTCGGCCCCCTTGCCGCCGACGACCTTCTCCCTCAGGGGTTGGAGACTCGGAAGGTTTATGATGACGCACCCGTCGAGGAAAAAGAGCGATAAGACCGTCAGAAGGAATATCCTTTTCATTTCTCTCATGCAACCTCCATTGCGTCAGAGTCCGAAACATCCATAGTATAGCCCCCAAAGCGCATTTGGCCTTTCAAGCCGTACCGAACGCGACAGAGAAACGGATGCAGGACTTAAGCCTCCCGCATTATGCGTCTTATCCTCTTCTGGCTCTCCTCAACGGTCTCGACACCGGTATTGAGGATATGGCAGCCGGCCACATCGAAGAGCTGCCTGAAAAAGTTTTTCTGTACCTCGGGCCTTTTTATAAGGAGATACGGGTTGTAGAAGGACTCGTACCCGAACTCTCCGACGTTGCCGCCGGCGCCCGCGAGGACCTGGTACTTCCCCTCTTCGAGTATGCGGACGGCGTCGTCTGGCTCCAGCCGCTCCTCGGCAGCCGACTCCTTGTCCCTCCGCAGGAGTATAACGGATTTAACCACGGCCCTCTCAACGAACTTATCCGGCCCCCCTATCCACTCCGGGTTAAGTATCGCCCTCGAGTTGCCGAACGAGGTGTAGTCGTTGTCATGGACGTTTTCGCACTTGCACCTGTCAAGTATCGATTCGAGGTTGGGAAAACTTCTGACCATGTCCGTCCTGATATAGAACTTCCTTTCGGAGATATCGGCCATGGCAAGCCCTTTCTTGTACTGGAGGAAACACCAGTCATCTGAATGGATCTTGCCGTCGGGAAGCTGCGTGAGCCCCCATGTGTGGGTGGACTTTCCGGTCCCGGTCGGGGCGATTATAACGACCCCCTTGCCGTTGACGATGGCGCATGAGCCGTGTATGGAGTGGATGTTGTGCTGGGTCTCCAGTATGTCTGCGGCCAGGCCCAATGCCCAGCTCTTGCACTGGCCGTAGTACTCGGTATTTATGAATATGGCTGTCTTTGTCTCGTGGTTGTAATACGCGGAAGGCTCAAAACCATCCACCCCAATGACGGCGTAGAGAGCGCCGTGGGGCAGCACGGTGTGGGTCCTTGGGGCGGGGTACCAGTTCTCCACCCAGAAGTCGTAGAGGTGCGCGGAATTGGTATAGAGCTTTATGACGATGCCGTGGATATTGGCGTTCCAGTGGTATATCTCGTAGTCGTTTGAGAGCTTCTCCTCGGCTATCCTTACAAGCCTGTTTCTCTCCTCGACGCTTATCTGCCTATCCGATTTGGCCCTTCCCTTTACCCCGGTTATGTGGTTGGAAAACATCTCTTAACAGTCTCCTTTTGGATTTTAGAACCGTACGGAAAACCTTAAGATGGATGCCTTGAGTAACACCGGATAACGCCGCTCGCGCCCCGGCAGGTCCGGTTGATAAGACACGGGCGCCTAGGAGATCTTACCCATCCTGTTCAGAAAGTCGCCTACTGCGACCCTCAGCATGGCGCTCAAGGTCCATCTCTGGCCGAGTTTTTCCCTGTACTCCCCGGCAAGCTCCTTAAGGAGCTCGACCTGGTCCTCTTCGAGCATGACGGTGACCCTTTTCAAGACCTCCGAATGGGAGTGTTCCCCGTGGTTATGACCTTCGTGCATTGTTCCTTCTCCTCGGTTTGGGCTCGGTTTTGACTTCCTTCTCGACGGCGCTCTTTATGAGCCTCATCTTCCTGTCCATATGCCTGTTTATTATCTCCAGCACCTCCTGAGGGTCATCGGTCAGGTCGATGAAATCGAGGTCCCCGGGCTCTATGGTCTTGTGCTTTACCATGTTGTTCTTCATGAAGCCCATCAGCGGCTCCCAGTACTCCTTACCGAAGAGTATGAGCGGGAATGGGTATATCTTATGGGTCTGTATGAGCGTCAACGCCTCGAAGAACTCATCCAGGGTGCCGAAACCGCCCGGCATGCAGACATAGCCGATGGCGTACTTGACGAACATGACCTTCCTGGCGAAGAAGTACCGGAAGTGCAAGGACCTGTTCTGGTACTTGTTCGGCTTCTGCTCCTTCGGGAGCGTGATATTCAAGCCGATGGAGACCCCGCCGTTCAGTGAAGCGCCCCTGTTGGCCGCCTCCATAATACCGGGGCCGCCGCCGGTTATGATGCTGTAGCCGTTCTTCGAAAGAAGGCTTGAGACGGCCACGCAGGACTTGTAGTACCTGTTGTTCTGGTTGATGCGGGCCGAGCCGAAGATCGACACCGCCGGGCCGATGTCCGAGAGCTCGTCAAAACCCTCTATGAACTCGCTCATGATGCGGAACAGCCGCCATGTTTCCTTGCCTTTCAGGTCCTCGACCATCTTTTTCACTCCCACTCTATAGTAGACGGGGGCTTTGAACTTATGTCGTACACGACTCTGTTCACGCCCCGCACCTCGTTGATGACCCTCGTTGATATCCTCTCGAGCACCTCATATGGCATCCTCACCCAGTCCGCCGTCATGCCGTCCACGCTTGTCACGGCCCTCAGGGCCACGGTATTTTCATAAGTCCTCTCGTCTCCCATGACGCCGACGGTCTTTACCGGCAGGAGCACGGCGAACGACTGCCACATCTTCCTGTATAAGCCCGCGCCTTTTATCTCCTCGAGCACGATGGAATCGGCCTCCCTCAAAATGTCGCACCTTTCCTCCGTCACCGCGCCTATGATCCTTATGGCGAGGCCCGGCCCCGGGAACGGCTGCCTGTCGATTATCTCATCGGGCATCCCGAGCTCCCTGCCGAGCGCCCTCACCTCGTCCTTGAAGAGCTCCCTTAAGGGCTCCACCAGCTTTAGCTTCATCTTCTTAAGGAGCCCGCCGACATTATGGTGGCTCTTGATGGTAGCCGAAGGCCCCTTGAAGGAGACGCTCTCTATGACGTCGGGATACAGGGTCCCCTGCGCCAGGAACTTGACGTTCTTTATCTTCTTCGCCTCTTCCTCGAATACCCTTACGAACTCGCCGCCGATGGCCTTTCTTTTCTTCTCGGGGTCCTCGATACCCTTGAGCTTCTTCAGGAACCGGTTCGAGGCATCGACTCTCCTGATGTTCATGCGGAAGCTCTTCTTGAGGGTGGACTCGACCTTGTCGGCCTCGTTCTTCCTCAACACCCCGTTGTCGACGAATATGCAGGTGAGGTTGCTTCCTATCGCCCTGTAAACCAAAACCGCAGCCACCGCCGAATCCACCCCGCCGCTTATGCCGCAGACTACCCTGTCGCCTCCGACCTTCTCTTTAATGTCGGCTACGGCGGTCTCTATGAAGGACTTCATCGTCCAGGAGGGCATGCACTCGCATATACGGAAGATAAAGTTTCTCAATATCTCATCCCCGTTAGGGGTATGCACGACCTCCGGATGGAACTGCACGCCGTAGATGCGCCTGTTCTCGTCCTCCATCGCCGCGTAGCTCGTGTTATTGCTGTAGGCAACGCTCCTGAAGCCTTTGGGCAGCTCTTGAACCTTGTCCCCGTGGCTCATCCAGACGCTCAAAGGGGCTTCGTCGGTTGAAAGGTTCGAGAAAGGGAGATAATCAGGGCAGACCACTCCGGGCTCCTTCATCACCTTTATCTTCGGCACTATTTCCTTGAAGAGATCGCTTTTATCGTCCACATGGACGGAAGCCCCGCCGTACTCCCTCTTTTTGCTCCTCTCGACTTTACCGCCGAGAAGCTTCGACGCAAGCTGCATGCCGTAGCATATGCCCAGGACCGGCACCCCGAGGGCGAATATCCTTTTGTCGACCGTCGGCGCGCCCTTATCATAAACGCTTGACGGACCGCCAGAGAGTACTATGCCCTTCGCGGAGAACGACCTGATGAAATCGAGCCCGCAGTTGTACGGGTGTATCTCGCAGTAGACCTTCGCCTCCCTTATCCTTCTGGCGATAAGCTGAGTGTACTGGGAACCGAAGTCCAGGATGAGTATCTTCTGTGAATGTATATCCATGTTCAAGCTCAATACTCCTGTTTGTAGTTGGGCGCTTCCTTGGTTATCGTCACGTCATGCACATGGCTTTCCCTCAGGCCCGACGCGGTTATCTTCAGGAACCGCGCCTTCTTGTGAAGCTCGGGGATAGTCCTTGAGCCGCAGTACCCCATGCCCGCCTTCAGCCCGCCGATGAGCTGGAATATCGTAGAGGCGATAGGCCCCTTGTGGGGGACCCTGCCCTCGATGCCTTCGGGCACGAGCTTAAGCTCGCTTTCGACATCCTCCTGGAAGTACCTGTCCTTGCTCCCCTTCTTCATCGCCTCTATCGAGCCCATGCCCCTGTAGACCTTGAAGGTCCTGCCCTGATAAAGGATCGTCTCTCCGGGGCTCTCGTCGGTCCCCGCGAAAAGCCCGCCCATCATTATGGAGTCCGCCCCGGCGGCGAGGGCCTTGGTGATGTCGCCGGAGTACTTGATGCCGCCGTCGGATATGACCGGGATGTTCTTTTTCCTGGCGGCCTTTACTATATCGCTTACCGCGGTTATCTGCGGGACGCCTATGCCGGTGACTATCCTTGTAGTGCAGATCGAGCCCGGACCGACCCCGACCTTGACGGCGTCAACCCCGGCCTTGATGAGCGCCTCGGCGGCCTCCGGCGTGGCGATGTTGCCGGCTATGAGCTGGCAGTTGAAGCTCTTTCTGGTGGATTTCACGGCATCGAGCACGCCCTTGCTGTGGCCGTGCGCAGTATCGACGATTATACAGTCAACCCCGGCCTCAAGGAGCGCCTGTATGCGGGCTTCCCTGTCGAACGAGACGCCGACTGCCGCCCCGACCCTTAATCTGCCTAGCCCGTCCTTGCATGACTCCGGGAACCTTTCCCTCTTCTCGATGTCGGTTACGGTTATAAGCCCCTTCAAGTGCATCTTCTTGTCCACCACCGGGAGTTTCTCTATCCTGTGCCTGTGCAGCATCTCCTTGGCCTTCTCAATGGAGGTCCCGAAAGGAGCGGTTATGACGTTTTTGGTCATGATGTCGGAGATCTTCTTGTTCGGGTTCGTCTCGAACCTCAAGTCCCGGTTCGTGAGTATCCCTACCAGCACGCCGTCCTTTACTATCGGGAAGCCCGATATCTGCTCTCTTTTCATCAGCTCAAGGGCGTCCGAAAGCGTCTGGTCCGGCCTCAACGTCAGGGGCTTGAGTATTATGACCGACTCGTACTTCTTGACCTTATCGACCATCGCCGCCTGCTCTTCAATGGTCAGGTTCTTGTGTATTATGCCGATGCCTCCGGCCTGGGCTATCGCTATCGCGAGCCTTGACTCGGTCACGGTATCCATCGCGGCGCTTATAAGCGGCACATTGAGCCTTATCTCGTTAGTAAGCCTGGTGGAGACATCGACGTCCCTCGGAAGCACCTTCGAGAACGACGGCTCCAGGAGCACGTCGTCAAAAGTCAGCGCGGACCTTATCTTCAAATGTTCCATACTCTGAAAAACCTCCCGATATTAAAAACTCTGTTTTGTTTATGCCTTTACCCTCTGTAATATTATCCCTTCAAGAAGCCCGGCGTCACTGACCTTTATCTCATCGAAGCCGAAGGCTTCCATCGTCTGTAGAGTTATCGCCGAGCCCGGTATTATCAGGTCTTCCCTGCCCTTCTCAAGCGAAAGGACCTTCTCCCTCTCCTTAAGCGTTAAAGAGGCCAGGTACCTGTACATCCCCCGTACCTTCTCTTTGGTCAGCGTGTAGTTGTTGATCCTCTCTCTATCGTATTCCTGAAGGTCCTGGTCCATCGCCGCGAGGGTAGTGATAGTCCCGGCCGTGCCGACAAGGACGGCGCCTTTCGCCCTTGAATAATCTCTGCGGTCAACCCCGCCTTTTTTCATAAGAGCCTCAAGCTCCGCTATGACGCCCTTCACCTCGTCTTCAAGCCCCTTAAGCTCGGAAGGGCCGGGCGGGTCGCTCTTGAGGTGCTTCTCCGTGAGGTGCACGACCCCCATCTCCATCGACCACGCCCCCCTTAACGCAACCCCGTCGGTAAAGATGAACTCGGTGCTACCGCCGCCGATGTCCATGACGGCCTTTTTGGCGGAGCCGTCTTTTATGACCGAGAGCACGCCCAATAGCGATAGTCTCGCTTCCTCATCTCCCTGGATGACCCTGATCCCTATGCCGGTCCTCTTTAAGACCTCGGCCAAAAACCACTCCCTGTTGACGGCCCTTCTTACCACGCTTGTGGCGGTTGCCAGGACTTCAGCCGCTCCGTTGTCCGATATGGTCTTCTTAAAGTCCTCAAGGGCCTTGAAGGTCCTCTCGGCCGACGCCGGGGCTATTCCATACTCTTCCTTGTAATCGCCGCCAAGACGCGTTATCGCCCTTTTGTATATGAGAGGCCTGATACCGCGGCTTGTCCCGGCCTCGGCTATTAAAAGCCTCAAGGTATTGGTGCCTATGTCTATCGAGGCGTACTTCATCCGGCGCTACCTGCCCTTGTTCCTCTCGCCGCGCTCGGTCGCTATAGACAGTTTAGCGGCCCCGGCGAGCTTGGCGGTATCGAGCACATTGACTACGATGCTGTGCTTTGTGGCGCCGTCGGCCTTTATGACGACGTTCTTGTCACCGCCTTTGGAGAACTCGGTCTTTAGCCCCTCGTAGAGCCCGTCCATCGTCACGGTCTTGCCGTTGAGGCTTATCAGTCCGTTCTCGCTGACGGCCACGACCGCGCCCTTTCCTGGTTCGGTGTCTGCCGTGACGGCCCTGGGCAGCTTTATCTTGAACGACTCCACCATTATCAAAGGCGTTGTCACCATGAAGATCACAAGAAGGACCAGCATAACGTCCGTAAGAGGAGTTATGTTTATCTCCGAGAGCACCCTCTCGTTACTATCCCTTGCGGTCTTCCAGGCCATCTCACTCCCCGCGTATTATCGGGTCCGCAAACTCCGAGGCGCGCGTTTCAAGCTCCAGGGCGCACCTTGAAGCCGACCTAA
This sequence comes from Deltaproteobacteria bacterium, assembly GCA_016219115.1. GTDB lineage: Bacteria > Desulfobacterota > GWC2-55-46 > GWC2-55-46 > GWC2-55-46 > JACRCH01. The sequence continues at coordinate 724 of JACRCH010000071.1, read as the reverse complement.
CGAAATAGTTATACGCCATGACGGCCGGTATGGCCACAAAAAGACCGGTTGCGGTCGCCACAAGCGCCTCGGCTATCCCGTCGGCAACGGCGGCCGGAGAGGCGCCCTGCGCTATCGCAAGGTCTGAAAAGGCGCGGATTATACCGAGCACCGTCCCGAAGAGCCCTATGAACGGGGCCGTGGACCCGATAGTCCCCAATACCCCGAGGAACCTGTCGAGCCGGGCAAGCTCCCCCCTGCCGGCAAGCTCCATGGCGCCGTTTACCTCGGCTTTTCCCATGGCCTTCTTCCTGTATCCGGAGAGGTAGACCGTGGCGAGCGGCGAGATGTGGGTGTCGGCGAGCTTTGCGGCTACCGTTGAGCCGCTCTCCTTTACGGTCCTGTCAAGGATCGTAAAGAACTCCCTCATCGACTTCCTGAACTTATGAAAGGCCCATGCCCTTTCAAGCATTATCGCTATGGAGATGACGGAGAGCAGCCCCAGCAGTATTACGGTGAAACCGCCCTTTTGCAATAACCCTACAAAACTCAGGTTCTCAAACATGTTTTTAGTTAGGTACCTTGTATTATTCTACTTGCGTTTCTGTATTGCCAAACCAGCCCTCGGTCTTTCAACCGTTCTCTTTTCAGTTAGGTACCTTGTATGATTCTGCCTGCGTCGTTAAACTGCCGATCCGGCCCTTTGCTTTTCAGGCTCGCTTTATCTTACCGCAAAAACCCGCAC
>JACRCH010000070.1 GCA_016219115.1 Deltaproteobacteria bacterium | reverse complement strand
GGGGTAAAATCCGACCTCATAGTCTACAACGACGACGACCAGCTCTCGCTTGTAAAGCAGGTGATGGCGGAGCTTGCCGTTAACGAGAAGACCTTCTCGCCCAAGGCGATACTCTCGAGGATAAACCAGGCCAAAAACGAGAACATCGGCCCCTCGGAGTTCCCCGGCTGCTCCAACGACTTTCTCTCGGAGCGGGTCGCAAAGGTCTACTCCCTCTATCAGAAGAGGCTTCGTGAGATGGGGTGCATGGACTTCGGAGACCTCATCTGCGAGCCGGTAAAACTCCTCGCCAACAACCCGGATATCCTGAGAAGGTATCAGGAGCGCTTCCGGTACATCCTGGTAGACGAGTACCAGGACACCAACCGCGCCCAGTACGCCTTCACCAACCTTCTGGCTTCGGGCACCAGAAACCTTCTGGCCGTGGGAGACCCTGACCAGTCGATATACGCGTGGAGGGGCGCCAACATCACCAACATACTCGAGTTCGAGAAGGACTACCCGGACGCCACGGTACTGAGGCTGGAGCAGAACTACCGCTCCACCAGGAACATCCTCTCGGCCGCCAACTCGGTCATAGAGCGCAACAAAAAGCGCCTGAAAAAGACGCTGTGGACCGAGAACACCGACGGGACGCGAGTAGTCTACGAAGAGGCCGCGGATGAGTACAACGAAGCCGCGCTCGTCCTTCAGAGACTTAAATCCATCGTTTCAGAGAGGCGGCTTACCTACAGGGACTTCGCCGTATTCTACAGGACGAACGCCCAGTCCCGGGTGTTTGAAGAACAACTCATAAGGGAAGGCATCCCCTACACGATAGTCGGCGGAGTCAGGTTCTATGACAGGAAAGAGATAAAAGACGCCATAGCTTACCTGCGTATCATAGCCAACCCGAACGACTCATTGAGCCTGCAGAGGGTCATAAACACCCCCCCGAGAGGGATAGGCAAGGCTACTTTCGACAAGGTGCGCAAACTCGCCGCCGACCACAACATGCCGCTTTTTGAAGCCTTCAGGGACGCGATAGAACGGGGGATGCTCAACAAGACGAAGGTCAGGGACTTCATAGAGGCGTACGAGGAGTTCAGGATCAATATCGGCAACTTAAGCCTCCACGAGCTGACCTTGAGGTACCTGGAAGACTCCGGCTACATGCTGATGTGGCAGGAGGAGAGGACAGAGGAGGCCGCCGAGAGGGTAGAAAACCTCTTCGAGCTCGTCTCCGCCATAAAAGACTTCGAGACGGCCAACCCCGGGGCCACCATCTCGGATTTTCTCGACCAGGTCGCCCTCATAAGCGACATCGACAGCTACGAGGAGAAGGCCGACAGGCTGACGCTCATGACGCTCCATTCGGCAAAGGGGCTTGAGTTCAAGGTCGTATTCCTGGCTGGCATGGAAGAGGGGCTCTTCCCGCACTCAAGGTCGTCGGAAGACCCCGAGGCGCTCGAAGAGGAGAGGCGCCTCTGTTACGTCGGGATGACTCGGGCCATGGAGGAGCTCTATCTCTACTCGGCCAGAAGCCGCACCGTCTACGGCGAGACACGCTACCAGATACGCTCCCGGTTCATAGACGAGATACACCCGGACCATATCACGCGCACGACCCCTGAGCCCGTCGAGAAGACTTCGGCCGTATTTTCCGATGAGCCCTACTACACCGCCGAGGGGAGCCAACTCGACGGCCGCCGCTCGTATTCAGCCGATATCGAGTTCGAGCCGCTTGAGTGGAGGGTCGGGATGAAGGTCGTGCACCCGAGCTTCGGCATAGGCGTTATAAAGGAGCGAAGCGGCAAGGGCGCCGACACGAAACTCACGGTAAGCTTCAGGGACTCCGGGGTCAAGAAACTCATCGTCAAATACGCCTCCTTATCGCCGGCCGTTTAGCGGGCCTCCTGAAAAAATCTTCATGGCGGGACCGCGAACAAAAAGGCCTCCATTCCCTCGGCGTCCGATCCGCCGAAGCCTGGCTGTCGAGCGGTTTTTGACGGCTGGTCCGGCGGATACCCCGCGGCCCGCGGCAAAAGGCTTGCGGGGAGGTTTCACCGCCTTTTTTTGCTCCCTTTTTCATCCTCCACGCCATCCGCCCGGTTATTTAACCGCCGTCACTTGACTTATTCGGAAAAACTTATTATTATCCTATGAATATGATTATAAAAAAGGCCGTCTTCCCAGCTGCGGGCTTCGGCACAAGGTTCCTGCCCGCTACAAAAGCCATCCCCAAAGAGATGCTCCCGCTCGTGGACAAGCCCCTTATCCAGTACGCGCTGGAGGAGGCGAAGGACTCCGGGCTCCAGGAGATGATCATAGTCACGGGTATGGGCAAGACCGCCATTGAGGACCATTTCGACACATCCTTCGAGCTTGAGATACTCCTGAAGGAACGCGGCAAGGACGAACTCCTCAAGATGATCCAGAATGTCTCCGGCCTCGTTCACTTCGCGTACACCCGGCAGAAAAAGCCCCTGGGGCTCGGCCACGCCATCTCCATCACGAAAAACCTCATAAACAACGAGCCCTTTGCCGTTTTCCTCGGAGATGACATAATAGACGCCAAAGTCCCCGCTATGAAGCAGATGATCCGGGTCTTCAACGAGTGCCGTTCCTCCGTCCTAGCTGTCCAGAAAGTGCCAAAAAGCCAGGCCCATCTCTACGGGGTGATCAAGGGCAAAAAAGTGGCGCCGGGCATATACAGGGTACTGGACCTTGTGGAAAAGCCGAAGGAGAACCCGCCTTCAAACCTCGCCATAATCGGCAGGTATATACTCACCCCTGAGATATTCAACGCCCTTGAGAAAACCACTCCCGGCAAAGGCGGGGAGATACAGCTTACGGACGCGATAAAGATACTTCTGCGGACCCAGGAGGTCTACGCCTACGAGTTCGACGGCTGCCGCTACGACGCAGGGGACAAACTGGGTTTTCTCATGGCCAATGTCTCTCTGGCCCTGAAGCGCCCGGAGCTTAGAAACGACTTCAGGAAGTTCCTGAAGGGGCTCAAGCTGTAAGGCTCCATGAAGGGGGCCGCGTTTGCCCGGTATTGAGCCCTTTAAAAACATGGAGACGCCCGCCGGGGCGTTTCTTCTATGATACCACCCCGCTAGCCAAGCTGCGTGGTATTTTGTGATTAAAGTCTTCATTCGCCACACCCTTTTCGCTCTACTCTTTTGCGGGATGCAGCCATTTCGATAAGCACCTTTAACAGCAGAGGTTTGAAACAGATGGCAAAGATCTCAAAAAAGTCCCCGAGGGGGCGCCCGTCGATAGAGATCGACAATCTCAACCAGTTCATAATCGAAGGCATCGAACAGGCCGACAACTTCCTCAAACCCGAACCGATAACGCACATCCCGAACGTCGACATATTCTCCACGCCCGCGGACGTGATCATCGAGGTGGAGCTGCCCGGGGTCAGGAAGGAAGACATCGATGTCGCCATCGTCAAGAACACGCTTACTCTCAGGACCTTGAAGCTTGAATGCCTCGATGACGAGAAGGTCAACTATGTCTGCATGGAGAGGGCCTTCGGAAGGGTCTTCAGGACGATCGAGCTGCCGTGCCCGGTCGATACGGCCCGGATAAAGGCCGTCTACAAGAACGGCGTACTCACGATCAGCATCCCCAGGGTAGAAGACAAGCGCTCGTGCACCAGGAAGGTGCTTATCGAATCCAAGTGAACCCTCCGCCGGCTTGAAAGCCGGGGCCTTGAGAGAGTCAAAAAAATAAAGTGAGGATAGAGTAATGGCCGAAGAACAAAAAAAAGAAGAAGAACAGCTGGAGATACCCGATGTGCTCCCTCTTCTTCCCGTAAGGGACGTCGTCATCTTCCCTTTCATGATAGTGCCGCTTTTTGTCGGAAGGGAGCGGTCCATCAACGCCGTAGACGCCGCCCTTACGAAGGACAGGCTGATATTCGCCGCTACCCAGAAAGATATCTCGAAGGAAGACCCGGACCCGGAAGACCTCTATACCTCCGGGACCGTCTGCATGATAATGAGGATGCTCAAGCTCCCTGACGGCAGGGTGAAGATACTCGTCCAGGGGCTTACGCGCGCCAATGTAAGCAAGTTCGTCCAGACAAAGCCGTCCTATACGGTAAGCATAGCGACGGTTAAGGAGGCGGCGCCCCCCGCGGTCTCCCTGGAGATCGAAGCGATGATGAGGACCGTCAAGGAGCAGCTTGAAAAACTCTCTTCGCTCGGCAAGGTCGTCTTCCAGGAAGTAATGATGGTGCTCGACAACATCCAGGACCCCGGCAGGATGGCCGACCTCGTGGCCGCCAACCTGGGCCTGAAGATCGAAGAGGCCCAGTCGGTGCTTGACACCCTGGACCCGGTAAAGAGACTTGAAAAGGTAAACGAGTACCTCGTAAAAGAGCTCCAGGTAGCCCAGATGCAGGTCAAGATCCAGACCCAGGCCAAAGAGGAGATGGACAAGAGCCAGAGGGAGTACTACCTCCGTGAGCAGATGAGGGCGATAAAAAACGAGCTCGGCGACATAGAAGAGGCGACCGAGGAGATGGAGGAGTTCAGGGAGAAGATACAAAAGGCCAAGATGCCCTCTGAAGTCGAGAAGGAGGCGTTGAAGCAGGCCGACAGGCTCGAGATGATGCACCCTGACGCGGCCGAGGCGGCCCTCATAAGGACATACCTTGAGTGGCTGGTGGACCTGCCGTGGAGCAAGCAGACCAAGGACGCCATAGACATAAACAAGGCGAAAAAGGTCCTCGACTCCGACCACTACGACCTTGAGAAGATCAAGGAGAGGATACTGGAGTACCTCGCCGTGAGAAAACTCCAGAAAAAGACCAAGGGGCCGATACTGTGCTTCGTCGGGCCTCCGGGCGTGGGCAAGACCTCTCTGGGGCGCTCCATAGCCAGGGCGATGGGCAGGCAGTTCGTGAGGATATCCCTTGGCGGCATAAAGGACGAGGCCGAGATAAGGGGCCACAGGAGGACTTACGTCGGGGCGCTGCCGGGCCGTATCATCCAGGGCATAAAGCAGGCCGGCACCAACAACCCGGTCTTCATGATGGACGAGATAGACAAGATCGGCATGGACTTCAGGGGCGACCCGTCTTCGGCTCTCCTTGAGGTCCTCGACCCGGAGCAGAACTACGCCTTCAGCGACCATTACCTGAACCTCCCCTTCGACCTCTCGAAGGTGATGTTCATAACGACTGCCAACATGGCGGACCCCATCCCCGAGCCGCTCCTTGACAGGATGGAGCTTATAAACCTTCCCGGCTACACGGAGGAGGAGAAGCTCGAGATAGCGAAAAAATACATAGTCCCGAGGCAGCTGACCGAGCACGGGCTCTCCAAGAAGCTGCTCTCGCTCCAGGACGAGACCATCAGGAAGGTCATCTCCGGGTACACCCGCGAGGCCGGGCTTCGTAACCTTGAACGGGAGGTCGCGTCGCTCTGCAGGAAGGTGGCCAAAAGGGTCGCCTCCGGCAAGACCGGCGTGACGGTGATAACCCCCAGGACCCTGCAGGATTACCTCGGGGTCACCAAATATCTGCCCGAGGCCGAGCAGGAGAGCGACGAGATAGGCGTTGCAACGGGCCTTGCGTGGACGCCGGTGGGCGGCGAGATACTCTACATCGAGGCCACCATCATGAACGGCAAGGGGCAGCTTACCCTCACCGGGCACCTCGGGGACGTCATGAAGGAGAGCGCGCACGCCGCGCTGAGCTACGCCAGGTCGAGGGCGAAGATGTTCAACCTCTCGCCCGATTTCTACAAGGACATGGACATCCATATCCATGTACCCTCCGGCGCCATCCCGAAAGACGGCCCCTCGGCCGGCATAACGATGGCCACGGCCCTGATATCGGCGCTGACGCAGACCCCGGTCAACAAGGACATCGCGATGACCGGAGAGATAACGCTTCGCGGGAGGGTATTGCCGATAGGCGGCGTCAAGGAAAAAAGCCTCGCGGCCCTGAGGGCGAAGATAAGGACCGTGATAATACCCGAGAGGAACAAGAAAGACCTTGAGGACATCCCAAAAGACATAAGAAAACAGATCAACTTCGTGCCCGTAAAACACATGGACGATGTCCTCAAGTATGTATTCAAGAAAACCCCCCAGCTTCACGGCCACAAACCGCCGGTAAAGAAGCTTAAGACGGTCAAGAGAAAAAACCACGCCAGACCGGCAAGGACAGGCGCTTAGACGTTTGAATATCCGCTGACAAGACCCGGAGATCTTCAAGCCGGTGTCTCAAGGGCCAAAAAATAAAGGGGCCGTACCTCCGTCCAAGCCTTCAAACAGGCTTAAGCGGGTGCGGCCCAAGGTTTTTAAAACGATGTTTCTCAAGGAGTTCGGCGAAGAACGCATCATAAGGGAGCTTGCGGAGAAGTTCAAGGTCCGCCACCCCAGAGTCCTCAAGGCGATCGGCGACGACGCAAGCGTGACCGTCCAGAAGGGCGGCCAGGCCCTTCTTGCCACTACCGACATCCTGATCGAGGACACCCACTTCAGGGCCCGCCTCACGCCTCCCTGTCTTCTCGGCAGGAAGTCGCTTTCGATCTCACTCTCGGACATAGCGGCCATGGGGGGCTCGGCGCTCTTCTTCCTCGTCTCCATCGGGTTTCCGGGTTCGGTAAAAAAGGACTTCCTCGACAGCCTCTACAAAGGGATCTCCGGGCGCGCCAAAGAGTGCGGCGCGCTCCTCATAGGCGGGAATACCGCCCGGTCCGGCAAGATAACCGTATCTACCACCGTACTGGGCGAGATGCCGGTAGACGAGGTCGTCTACCGGAGCGGGGCCGGGAAAAACGATCTGGTCTGGGTCACGGGGACCCCCGGAGAGTCAGCCCTCGGCCTGACTCTTTTGAAAAAACATGGGGCCGGGGCCATCAGGGGGCCGTTTAAAAAAGCGGTCATGAGGCACTTAGACCCCACTCCGAGGATGAAGGCCGGCAGAGCCCTTGCCGTAAAAAGACTCGCCACTTCCATGATAGACATAAGTGACGGGGTGCTTCTCGACCTTAAAAGGGTCATTGAGGCAAGCGGGGCCGGAGCTGTGGTGGAACTGGACAGCCTTCCTGTCTCCACGGAGATGAGGGACTACATCAAACTCGGCAAAAGACCTTTTGCGGCGGACCTCATCCTTTCGGGCGGAGAGGACTACGAGCTTCTCTTTACCGCCCCGGAGAAGAACACTCCACGGATATCGGCCCTGTCAAAGGAGCTTAAACTCAGGATTACCCCCATAGGAAGGATCGTCGATAAAAAGAAGGGGCTCAAGGTCATCGGCCCGGACGGGACCGAGATAAAGATAAAGAGCCTCGGCTTCGAGCACTTCAAGTAAAGACCCTCATTGCCGGATAAGACAAGGCGTCATAAATAATCGCGCTTCACGGAGCGGGCAAAGTCGCCGAAAGGGATGACCTCACGGTGACATAATGCGTAAAATCCGTCCCGGGCCCTTGCCCTTTTTGCGTATTCCCGTAAGCCTCCGGTTCTCCAACCGCGATCGGTTGAAGGTCCGAAGGCCCACTCCAGCGCGCCCCGCGGGAGTGGGCCGGTCAAACGCTTGGATCGAAATCCCTAAAGTAAATCGGGGCAACGGACGAAAAAAGCATATGGAATCAAGTCCCTGAAAGGCCTTGTGCGCCGGACGGAAGCGATTGACTTTGACTTTGAAACGATTCTATAATAACTCGGCTTCACATAAAAGAAAGGTGGCTCGGTGAACACAAGAATCCCGATAGGTTATAAATTCATACTCGGTTTCATAGCGGTCGTGGCGGCCGCCGCCTTCGTCCCCCACATCATCGAGATGTTTGACGTGATCGAGTGGCTCAGGCAGCCTCTGAGTTTTCTTACGGCCATAGTCATCGGCCTGATACTAGGCTCGGTCTTTACCCGTAACTTTACCAGGAACTTCAGCATGCTCACCAACATGGCCCAGAGGATCAGCAAGGGCGACCTTACCAAGGGCAACGGCCTGAGGCCCAGGCTTTTCAAGGACGAGACGAGCGAGCTGGAAGAGGCCATATCCCTCATGTCGAAGAGCCTAAGGGTCCTTGTCGAGCATATAAAGGAGACTGTCTCCAACCTGACGGAGGCCCAGGAGATGTTCAGCGCGGTTATCGCCAAGGGCCACGCCTCCTCAAAAGAGGTCATCGCCGGGACTTCGAACATCTTCGACGGCGCCCTCGAGCAGTCCAACCACATAGGGGATGTCTCCTCGACCGTCAAAGCCATGGCCGAACTCTCGGACGACGTCGCCAACAAGGTCACCGAGAGCGCCAACGCCTCCCAGAAGGTCAACTCGATGGTGCAGCGCGGCGCGACCACGGCCACATCCGCCATGGAGAAGATGGAGACCATCTTCAAGGGCATAGAGAACACCGAGAGCGCCGCGATCAGGCTCAAGGACAAGCTGAACGACATCCCCAAGATACTCGACGTCATAACCCATATATCGAGGCAGACCGACCTTCTGGCCCTCAACGCCACCATCGAGGCGTCCAAGGCAGGCGAGCACGGCAGGGGTTTCGCGCTCGTAGCCGAAGAGGTCAGGCGGTTCGCCGACAACACCAACAACAGCGTCCAGGACGTATCGCTGATCGTAAAGGAACTAAAGATCGAGGTGGAGAGGGTCGTCTACTCGGCGAGCGAAGGCACCTCGAACCTCAAGGGCGGCAGGGACGACTTAAGGAAGATAAGAGAGATCCTCGTCGACATAACGAACTACACCTCCGACGTGGCCGAGAAGGCGACCCTGATACTCGGCCTCACGCACAGGCAAAAAGAGAAGGCCGAAAAGACGGTCGAGATAATCGAAGAGGTCGCCGGCATCGCCAAGGAAAACCTCAGCAGCACGGAGAAGGTCGAAGCGGCGGTGGAGAGGCACGGGGCGGCCATAAACGAGACCATAGCGGCCTCACAGAAGCTAGCGGAGCTTTCCAGGGAGCTTAAAACCGTCGTGGCGAACTTCAACCTGTAGGCCTGATGAACGGAGACAAACTCGTAATAGCGCTGGGCGCGGCCAGATACGCCCTTGACACTTCGGTCGTCGCTGGCATAGTGGCCGTCGACAGGGTCCCGTTCCTCCCCGGGCAGAGCGGCTTCGTGAAAGGGATCATCTCGCTAAGGAACGAGCCGGTGACTGTCATCGACCTCAAGAAGGTATTAGCACCGGAGGTCCCGGACGAGGGGGCAGGCCCGGGCAAGGTAATAGTGGTAAGGGACAAAAAACGGCTGATCGGATTGGGCATAGGTTCAGCTACCGTCTCTTTCATGTGGGATGAAGAGCTTAAGGACTCGAGCCCGGTGGGAGAGGCAGGAAGGTTCACCTCCGGTACGATAGGCCCCGAAAACGACCCGGTACTGATCATCGACTGGACGGCGCTCTTCGCGGAGACGGCCAGAATACTTTCAACAGAGAAAAAAGGTGGCTAAAAGAGTATTGATCGCCGATGACACCGTGTTTTTCAGGGTCGCCCTCAATGAGATCCTGACCACTGGCGGATACGAGGTGGTGGGTGAGGCGGCCAACGGCGCCGAGGCCGCCGAGCTGGCGCTTAAATTAAAACCCGACATAGTCATCCTCGACGTCGTGATGCCGGTCAAAAACGGCATCGAGGCCGCCAAGGAGATAACAAAGCTCAAGCTGCCCGTCAAGATCGTCATGTGCACGTCTCTCGGGTACGAGCCGATAGTGGAGGAGGCGATCCGCTCGGGCGCCTCGGCCTACATCATAAAACCCCTGAACGCCGAAAAGGTCTTGAACACTCTGGCGGGCCTCGGCCCCTTCTGAAGAAGAGGCTTTCGGGGCCCGCCATGAACGCCGCCCGAATCGTCTTTCCGTGGTCTTGATGCCTTTAACGACGATACCCTATGGATACCTCTAAATACAAAGCCCTTTACCTCCAGGAGACCGGAGAGCACTTGAAAGGGGTGGAAAAAGGGCTTCTCACCCTCGAGAAAGACCCCGTAGACGCCGCCTCCGTCGACGCCCTTTTCAGGCATTACCATTCGATAAAAGGGATGTCGGCTTCCATGGGGTACGACCCCCTGGCCAAACTCGCGCACGCGCAGGAAGACCTCCTCGATAAGATCCGCCAAAAAAAGATACCTTTCTCCGCGGATATCGCCGGGGCGCTGCTTAAGTGCCTTGACGCCCTGAGAAACCTCGTGGCGAGGGTGGAGGAAGACATCCCGCTCGATGTCGATATCTCTCCTTTCGTCGAGGCGTTAAAAGCCGCGGCTGAGGGCTCCCCCTCAAGCGCTCCAAAACCCGTGGCGGCGGTCGAAGAGACGGCGCCGGAAGGACTTAAACTATCCCATGTGATGAAGGTCGAGGGGTCGGTATTCGACGACCTCCTGGCCACCGTCGGCGACCTTTTCATGGTACTGTCCGCCTTCAGGGCGCTTTCGCACGAATCCCGCTCCGTAGCCGTCAAAGACGGCATATACTCCCTCGGCAAGACCGTCAACACCCTTCACGGGAGCATCCTTTCCGCAAGGATGCTCCCCATAGCGGACCTTACCGAGGGGCTTCCGAGGGTCATAAGGGATCTCTGCAAGGCCTGCGGAAAGGACGTGGAGCTTAAGCTCGAAGGGGCCGACCTGAGACTCGACAGGGCGATACTCGAAAGCCTCGGCAGCCCCCTTGTGCACATCATAAGAAATGCCGTTGACCACGGGATAGAGGAACCCGTTGAGCGGGCACGCTCCGGCAAGGGCGCCAAAGGCTCGATAACCGTCAGGGCATACTCCAAAAAAGACCGCGCCGTGATAGAGGTCTCGGACGACGGGCGCGGCATAAATACCGAAAAGCTCAAGGAGAAGGCACGGGCAAAGGGAGTGCCCGAGGCGCGGCTCAAGACGATGACCGAAAAAGAGGTTCTGATGCTCATCTGCGTGCCCGGGTTAAGCTCCTCCGACAAGGTAACGGACATCTCCGGCAGAGGCGTCGGAATGGATGTCGTCAAAGAGGCTATCGAGGGCCTCGGCGGGGCCCTCGAAATAGAATCGGTCCCCGGACAGGGGACAAACATCATACTTGAGCTGCCGCTGACGACCTCGATAACAAAGACCCTCATCGTGACCGTCGGCTCCGAGCAGTTCCTGCTCCCCATCTCAAGGATAGTAAAGGTCCTTGAGGTGAGGTCCACCGAAACCTTAAAAGGCGTCTATCAGATCGAAGGCGCGGACGTCCCTCTGATCCATCTGGCCGCGGCCCTCTGCATGAAGCACGCCGAGCGGCCTTTCTCCACGATCATCGTCGTTGAACACCGGGGAGAATCAGGAGTCGGGGCCATAAACCTCGTCGGCGTTATCGTGGATGACTTCGGGGACGAAATAGACGCCTACATAAAGCCGCTGCTGCCGCCCATCTCAAAACTCGGCGGTGTTTCAGGGATCACTATCATGGGCGACGGAAGGCCCGTGTTTCTCCTTGACCTCCCCCATATAATCTCAAAATGCCTCCGGCAGGGGATATGAGAGGCCGCTGAAAGGTTCCTTGAGAGGACCTCTTTTTCAGTATCCTCTCCGGTGTTGACTCAGAGGCGTTAAACGGGTAACCTGTCTGTCAGCCTTCCATAGTTTTTGATGGTATAATTTTAAATAGGCCCCAAAGGACGGACTTTTCGTTATGAACACGAAGACGCTTAAAAAGCTCCTCGACGATGTGAAGGGCGGACGAGTCGATACGGACTCGGCGCTCAAGAGGCTTAAGTACCTGCCTTTCGAGGAGCTCGAGTTCGCCACCCTCGATACGCACAGGGAGCTGCGCCAGGGTTTCCCTGAGGTCATCTTCGGGCAGTCCAAGACAGTCGTCCAGATAAAGGCCATCGTAGGGAGCATGCTCAAAAGGAAAGAGAACGTCCTTGTGACAAGGCTCGACGAAAAGAAGGGCAAGGCCCTTAAAAGGGCGTTCCCCAGGGCGCTCTATTGCGAGGTCTCAAGGACCCTTTTCATAAAGTCGCACGCGATAAAGGCCACGGGCAGGGGGAGTATCCTGGTATTGTGCGCGGGCACATCGGATGTGCCTGTGGCCGAGGAGGCCGCGGTGACGGCCGAGTGCATGGGCAACAGGGTGACAAGGCTCTATGATGTCGGGGTAGCCGGTATTCACAGGCTTCTTAGCAGGAAGGACGAGCTCTGGGCCGCCAATGTCCTCATAGCCGTGGCGGGCATGGAAGGGGCCCTTCCGAGTGTCGTGTCCGGGCTTGTGGCGCGCCCGGTGGTGGCCGTGCCCACGAGCGTCGGTTACGGGGCGAACCTCGGCGGCCTTACGACCCTGATGGCCATGCTCAACTCGTGCGCCTCGGGGGTGTCGGTCGTAAATATCGACAACGGATTCGGCGCCGGCTACGTGGCGAGCCTCATAAACAGGGAGTAGCGTCTTTGTTCAAAGCCGGTGATGTTATCTCAAATCTTCAACTGTGTACCGTTAAGCGCAAGACATAATCTAGCTAAAAAAGCCAAAATAGAATAACGCAACAAAGGCGCCTTTATGAAACTTCTTTACTTCGACTGCCCCATGGGCATAAGCGGCGATATGTGTCTGGGGGCCTTGATAGACCTCGGTGTGGATTTCAAGACGATCCTCAGGGAGCTTAAAAAACTCCCGGTGGACAAGATAGACATACGGCTCGGCAAAGAACTCCGCCATTCGATAACCGGGACTACCTTCAGGGTAAACATCAGGGAGTCGCACCACCACAGGACTTTCAGGGAGATCAGGGGGATAATAAAAAAAAGCGCGCTTACCCCGGAGGTAAAAGACTTAAGCATTAAGATCTTCGGGATAATAGCCGTGGCCGAGGGCAGGATCCACGGGGTAGTCCCGGATCAGGTCCACTTCCACGAGGTCGGCGCCATGGACTCCATCATCGACATCGTCGGCGCGTCCGTGGCGATAACATCCCTCAAGGCCGATAAAATCATCGCTTCACCGGTCCCGTTGGGCTCCGGGTGGGCCGACACCATGCACGGCAGGATCCCCATCCCTGCTCCGGCAACGGTAGAGATATTGAAGGGGGTCCCTGTGGCGGCCTCAAACGTCCCCTTTGAGCTTACCACACCTACGGGAGCGGCCATCTTAAAGGCCGTTGTGGACGATTACGGCCCGATGCCGTCGATGGTCATCGAGAGGACGGGCTACGGCGCCGGGAAGAAGGACTTTAAAGAGTCGGCCAACCTTTTGCGCGTAATGACCGGTGAGACCGGCGGGAAGACCTCGGGGCTGGAGGATACCGAGAGCCTCACGGTAGTCGAGACGAACATAGACGACATGAGCCCGCAGGTATCGGGATACCTCATGGAGAGGCTCTTTTCGGCCGGGGCCAGGGACGTCTTTTTCACCCCTGTGCAGATGAAAAAATCGAGGCCCGGGGTGCTTTTGACGGTCCTTGCGGACGCCGTCCACAAGATGAAGATCATTGATATGATATTTGAAGAGTCCACCTCTATCGGAATAAGGTGCTATCCCGTTGAGAGGCACTGCCTTGAAAGAAAGACCGTGAAGGTCAAGACACCCTGGGGCCCGGTAAGCGTAAAAATATCTCTGCGTGGCGGGCGCGCCGTAAACGCCCAGCCCGAGTACGAGGAGTGCAGGCTTCTCGCGGAGAAGAAAAAAGTGCCTTTAAAGAAGGTCATGGAGGAGGCCGCGGCCGCCCTCAAGATGAAAAAAGGCGGTTTGGGGGCAAAATAGGCGTTTCGATTTAAAGTCAAATATCTCCTATCTATTTGACTAAAGTCACACATTCTGCTTATAATACGGTGCTATAATCAAAAACAAGTCAACAAGTCTTAATGCAAACACCCGGCAAGCCTGGCCGCGGGGTGTCCGTTGACATAGCCTTCAAAAACTGCTCGACGGCCAGGCTCCGGCAAATCGGACGCAGCAGACAATAAACTACCCCGCCTCAAGCAGCGGGGTATTCTTAGAAACTCTGTTCAAAAAGTCTCGCGGCAAGCCGCGCTTAATTAAACCCCGAAAGGGGATTAAAGTTACGGCTGAAAAGACATTGACCCGTCACTGCTGGAGAGCGCGAATACGCAGGCAATGAAAGACCATATTAGCATGAATCTCAAGAAGGGCCTCCCATGATAATCCGCTGCTGGGGATCAAGGGGGTCGATTGCCGTTTCCGGCAAGGAGTTTATAAAGTACGGCGGCGATACGACCTGCATCGAGGTAGTAAGCGACGCCGGCGACCTTATAATCATCGACGCCGGCACAGGCATAAGGGCGCTCGGCAACGAGCTTGTGCGCACCGGCAGGCGCAAGATAAGCCTGCTCCTGACGCACGCCCACTGGGACCACCTCTCCGGGTTTCCGTTCTTCAAACCCATCTACAATAAGGACTTCGAGATAAAGGTCTACGGCCCGCAGCCGACCCAGGACTCCGTGAAGTCCATCATCTCAAAGACCATGGCCTCGCCTTATTTCCCCATAGAGCTCGAGGACATCAACGCGGACATAACCTTTCTGGGCATGGGTAACAAGGGCTACTCCATAGGTTCGGTAAAGATCTCGACCATCCCCTTAAGCCACCCGAACCAGGGCGTTGGCTACAGGCTCGAGGAAGACGGAAAATCGTTCGTATTCCTTACGGACAACGAGCTTACCTTCCACCACCCCTTCGGGCTCGATTACAAGGATTATGTGGAGTTCGCCAGGGGCGCCGACCTGTTGTTCCACGACGCCGAGTACGGCAGCGACGAGTACAGGGAGACGATCGGATGGGGCCACTCCGTCTATACCGACACCGTGAACCTGGCGCTCGACGCGGGAGTGAAATCCCTTGGGCTCTTCCATCTGAACCAGGAGAGGACGGATAAGGACGCCGACAGGATCAAGAAGGAATGTTCGAGGATAATCTCCGATAAAGGCTCGAAGATGAAGTGCTTCATGGTAGGGACAGGCACGGAGATCAAGCTTTAGAGCCGGTGAATGAAACCTCCCCGCAAGCCCTGGCTAGCTGGGTTTCCGTTAGTATAACCTTCTAAAACTGCACCAGGCAAGCTTCGGCGGATCATACGCTGCGGACGTGTTACATCCCACGATAGCCTTGAGCGGGGGTCCGCTGATAAATCCTTCAAAGACGCTACAAAAAACTTCAGCGTAATGAACCACCCCGGAGCTTGCTCCGGGGTATCTCCTTAAACCTCCCCTCCCATCAAGAGAGGGGACTGAGGGGAGGGTGAAAACATTTTCTCACCCCCACCCTACCCTCCCTCATCAAGAGAGAGGATTTTTACAAGGGTATGCTACGGGAATTTTGTGATTAAACGCTTCAAAGAAGCAGACCTGTCGATCTTATTTGAACCTGAAAGCCGCGCCTTCTTACGCCGCCCTTACGCCGCCACCGTTATCTGCCTTCCCTGATCGCCTTTGGCACACCGGCAATAGTCGCCTTCCGGGTAAGCTCATCGAGTTCGTCCTGCAGGTCCTTCAGGCGTTGTTTGTCGGCGGGGATCTCTTCCTTGTTTTTTGTGTACCTCTCGACCTCATCTTTGCCGTAGGTCTGGCCTAACCTCCTGCCGCCATCGAAGACGGATACATACTGCTCTTTCGCGGCTATGGAGGTCTGGAGGGACTGCATCTCTTCCCTCTTCTTTCTGAAGGTATTGAGCCACCACTCAAGCGATTGGTCGCCGTAAAGCTCGGGAGACGGCGGCAAAGCCGGTTGCTCGGGGGCTGAGGGGGGCGGGGCCTCCTCAACCGCCTTCCTGGGGGTCGCCGCATGGGTCCTGACCCTGGCGCGTTCGCTCTCCGGGACCTTACCGAGGTCGTCGGTTAAGTGTATGACGCCGTCCTTACCCTTCCACTCATAAAGTTCGGCGTAGGCAACGGAGGCGGTTAAAAGCATCAGTACCAACGTCAGTCGTGAGATTTTCATAGTGACCTCGGTATCCTTTATTCTGTCATGATGTTGAAAAAAACCTCCGGGGTGTCCGTGCGTACCCCGGCGGAAGCGGACCTGTCCGGCCTTCGGTCCGTCTCCTCTTTATTAAGGCCAAAAGACACCATTGAGTATACTCTACCGTGAGCCTCCAGTCAAATACGCTTCCTCCAGGAGACGCTCTCCGTCGCTCCTTACGGTCACGGCCCCGTCGATGTCGGTCCTTAAGACCTTTGAGCCCAGGGACCTGTACCTCTCGAGCGTCTCCTGATGCGGGAAACGGAAGACATTGTGCCGCCCGGCTGAGATGACGATTACCGAGGGATTTACGGCCTTCAAAAAACCCTCTGACGACGAGTACCTGGACCCGTGGTGCGGCGCCTTGAGGACCTCGGCCCTTATCTCCCTTTTTTGGAGTTCCCCTTCGGCGTCAAGGCCGATGTCGCCGGTAAAGAGGAACCTTGTCTTGCCGTAGACGATCCTCAGCACCAGACAGCTGTTGTTGGCGTCGAAGTCCGCGGGCCCGGACGGATGGAGCGTTTCCACCGCTACCCCTCCGACCGTGAACCACGGCGCCGAGCCGTCAAGCCTCCTGACAGGAATGCGTCTCTTCTCGAGTACCCGCTTGAGTTCCCCAAGCTCCCCCTCTCCGTTCCACCAGAACTCCCCGATGCTGAAGTTCTCCGCTATGAACTTGAGGCCCGCCATGTGGTCGCGCTGGGCGTGGCTCAATACAAGATAATCTATCTCCTTTATCTTCCTGTACCAGAGGAAAGGAGCCAGGACCTTCTCCCCGATGTCAAAACCGCCCCAGACCCCGCCGCCGTCTATGAGCATGGTCTTGCCTCCGGGCGTCTCCACAAGCTCGGAGTCTCCCTGGCCGACGCTTATGAAGGTCACCTTAAGCTCTGGGCTTCCTTTAAAGTAGCTGTAGTACCCCCAGTCGGCGACAAGGAGCGCCAGGACAAGCGCCGCGGCGTACCCGTAGCGCCTGTATTTTTTGAAGTTGGCCGCGAAGAACAAAAAGGCGCAAAAGAGGATTATCTCAGGGACAGTGGGCGTGGTCACCCATATGCAAGAGTACGGGAGCGAGGCGAACCACCTGACGGCCCAAAGAAGTACCTTGAAGATAAGGTCCGAGAGGCGTAACAGTACAAGAGCGAGGCTTACGGAAAAGGCCGATATCAATGAACTGATGAGCAGGACCGGCACGATGATACCGGTAAGAGGCACCACTATAAGGTTTGCGGCAAGCCCGGCCAGAGATACCCTGTGGAAGTGGTAGGCGAGCAGAGGGGAGGTCCCGGCCCCGGCGGCAACCGTCATAAGTACCGAAGGTTTTACCTTCTTGGTCCACACGCTCCGTATGCGGGCGTTCAGGCCTTTCTTTGCGCGCTCTTCGCCTTCCTTTTTCTCTTTTGAGAAGATGGCGTCAAGCTTCGGCACGAGATAGATGATGGAGAATACGGCGGCAAACGAGAGCTGAAAGGAGATGTCCCAGAGAGAATACGGGGAGACAAGCAGTATCAGGAGGGCGGCGAGGGCGAGCGTATTGAGAAAATCCCTCCCCCTGTTCAAATAAAGCGTCAGCACAAACACGGCCACCATTATGACGGCCCTTACGGTGGAGACGGGAAATCCGGCTATTGTCCCGTAGAGGAAGACCGGTATCAGGGAGGCGGCGAGAGCCGCCTTCCTGACGTCAAAGGCCAGAAGGAGCCTCTCCGAGCGCTTGAGAAAAAAGAGTATCACGGAGTGCGAGAAGAGTGCGACTATGCCTACATGGAGCCCGGAGATGGCGAGTATATGCGCCGTGCCCGTCTTGTTGAATGCCTCTCTTTCAGACGGGCCTATCTCCGCCTTATCGGCTATTATCAGCGCCTTCAGAAACGCGCCGTTCTCTGCGCCGGAAGCGTCTATGAAGTCCCGTATCCTCTTTCTCTCCCTCTCGATGTATCCTTCGCCGCCGCCTTCAAGCTTGACGATGAGGCCGGGGCTCTTGACGAACCCCGTCACGAAGATCGATTTCAGGCCCAGATACATCCTGTAGTCGAACTCTCCTGGGTTGCCGTAGTTGTACGGCTCCTTGAGACTCGCGGTAAACCTTACGCGGTCTCCCGCGTCAAAATCCGCCTTTCCGTTGACGGTCAGAAGCACCTTCCCCGAGGTACCCCTCCAGACCCCGCCTGCCTCTATCCTTTTAGCCTCGACCTGGAGCCGTGTCCTCTCTCCGGTGAATTCCGGCATCTCAAGGACAATCCCCTCGGCCATTGTCCCGGAGCGTGAACGCGGGCTTTCTTCGCCGGAGCGGCTATCCCGCGCAAAATGTATTATGTGTTCCTCCGGAAACTCGGGCCTAATGTAGGGGATGACAAACAGCGCTCCGATGAAAAAAAACGGCGGGACTATGAGCGCCGGGCTGAACGGACGCTTCTTCGCGTAGAAGAGGAGAAGAGGCGCAAACGAACAGGCCGCCAGCAATAGCGCCGTGGACCGGGTGATCACGGTCAAGCCGGAAAAAACAGCCCCGGAGAGAAATGCCACTAGAAGAGGGAGCAGAGGATGCATGGTCTTGCCGCCTTTTCCTTTTTGAAAACGCAAAAAGAGTTGTCCGGGGGAGACTTTCCAGACACACCCTGTAACAAAGCTACAGGGCATTTCAAATTAAAATCAAAGGTTTAGTGCATTCTATCATAACATGTTTATTTCAAGAATCTTTTATTGGGCCGACAAAACAGCGAATTTCATTGACGCATATATCATCGGGATATTATTGCCGGGCTATCCGTTTGGGTGATATGCCCTGTTCAAGAAGTGCTATAATGGATGTAGAAAACATACGGGAGTTCAGCGATGAAAGAGGACTTTAACTGCGCGACGACGGCAACCGACAAAAAGATCACCTTTATAGTCTACATACTCCAGGCCGCCGGCCTCTTTGTGGGGTTGCCGCTGATAGCCGGCGTTATCATAAATTATGTAAAGAGGGCGGATGTTAAAGGGAGCTGGCTTGAGTCACACTTCAGGTGGCAGATAAGGACCTTCTGGTTCAGCCTGCTCTTTGCCTTCATCGGAATAGCCACATACATCTTTTTGATCGGGTACTTTATTCTCATAGCCGACGGGATATGGATGATATACCGCATAATCAAGGGACTCCTTTATCTCAACGAGGAGAGGGAGATGTATCCGCGAAGCTGAATTCGCGCGGAAACTGTCCTAAACAACACGCGCAAAGGGTTCCTGTGAATAATATCGTAGATTGGCTGATAGGTTTTGAAGAGAATTCTGCGAGGCTTTACGAGAAGGCGGCCGTAAGGTCCATGGGTGACAAGGCGCTCTCGGAGTTTCTCTCGCGCCTTGCCGATGATGAGAAGACCCCTAGAGACTATCTCGTCAAGGCCTCCGTGGTCCTGAAGCGGCGGTGGCCGGGCCGGATCATTACCATCGACAGCGCCGGAAGAAAACAGATGGAAGAGTTACGGGCGTCACAGGAGAGGCTCGTCGAAGGCGGTGAGATCACAAGGACGGAACTCTTCGATTGCATCGTGGCCAACGAGTACTCGGAGTGGAATGACTATTTCCTTTACGCGGTCAACATAGTCAAGAAAGAATGCAGCGAGTTGATCCCCGCCCTCGTTACCACTCAGAGGCACAAGCGGTTCATCGAGCGGTTCATCGAATCCCAGCCCGACCTCGACAGGCATCTGAAGACCTTAAAGGGCCTCTCAACGGTCTGGGAGGAGAAACTTCTTGTCGTCGACGACGAAGAGATGATAGTGGACGCGGTAAAGGCGGTGCTCGATGACGAAGGCGTTGTGGAGTGCGCCTCCAACGGGAAAGAGGCACTCAAGATGATAGGCGAGAAGTTCTACGCCGCCGTCATAACGGATGTCGATATGCCCGTTTTGAACGGGATAGAGTTCTACAAAGAGGCCGTGAGGCTGTTCCCCTCGATAAAGGGCAGGTTCATGTTCTTTACCGGCGGCGCCGGACAGGAGAGCGCCAGGTTCTTCAGGGAGAACAATCTTAAGTACCTGAACAAACCCTCTACCTTAGGAGAGATAAAAGACGCGGTCATAGAGATATTAAGCCGCTGAAAGACGCCTCACCTGACGGCCACGGCCGCGTCTTCGGCGTACCCCTTGAGCGCCTCCTTGATAGAGGCGGCGAGGCCCTCGGTTATGCCGTCCACCCCCCTGAGCTCCACGAGACCCGCCCTGGCTATGCCGTTAAGGTCGCCGAACCTGTCAAAGAGCGCCTTTCTCTTTTTCGCCCCGATGCCGGGCAGACCGTCGAGGACGGATGAGGCCATGCCCTTTGACCTGAGTTTTCTGTGATAGGAAATGGCGAACCTGTGTACTTCGTCCCTTATCCTTCTCACGAGCAGGTCCGGCCCGGAGCCCTCCTTGAGCGGTATCGGGTCTTTTACATTCGGCAGAAAGACCCGCTCGCCCCTGGTCCGCCTCAATTTGGCGGACTTCATATCCACGGGCTTATCCTTTGCCAGCGCCCTTACATCGACCCCGGTTATCCCCAGCCCTTTCAAAACATCAAGGGCGATATTGAGCTGCCCCTTGCCGCCGTCTATGAGGATCAGGTCCGGCTTATCCTGCGCTTCTTCCGTCTCCCCTGTCTCCCGCGCCCTGTACCTTCTGGAGAGGACCTGCGCCATCATGGCGTAGTCGTCCGGGCCGTCGAGCCCCTGTATCCTGTAGAGCCTGTAGGAGTTCTTCTCCGCAAGGGCGTCCCTGAAGACCGCCATCGCCCCCACGGCCTGTTTGCCTCCGATATTCGATATGTCGAACGCTTCTATCCTGACCGGTCTTCTTGACAGATGGAGCCTCTTTTTAAGCTCTTCAAGAAGGCCCGCCTTCGCGGACTTTACCTCGGCCCTCTTCTTGAAGGCCTCTTTGGCGTTGGATTCCGCCATCTTAATCAGCTTCAGCTTGTCTCCCCGCGCCGGCACCGAAAGCGTGACCTTCCTCCCCTTCTTCTCCGTGAGCCACTCCTCCAGCACATCGGCGTCGCCGACCCTGAACGGAAGTATCAAATCGTCGGGGACGGACCGGGCGCCCCTGTAGAACTGGGCGACGAAAGAAGAGAGCACCTCCTCATCCGGCAGCCCGGCGTCCGGGAAGTGGAAATCCGAGCTGTTTACGAGCCTCCCCTCCCTGATAAAGAGCGTTTGCACGGCAATCACGCCGTCTTCCCTCACCAGGGCGAATACGTCCTGATCGACAGGCCTGTGAGTCACGACCTTCTGCTCTTCGAGCATCTCCTCTATCGCGTTGACGCGGTCCCTGAACCCGGCGGCCTTTTCGAAATCGAGGCGCGCCGAGGCCTCGCTCATCTTCTCGCGGAGCGCTCTTAAAAGTTCCATGTTCTTGCCCTCGAGGAACATTACCGCGGAGTCCACAAGCTCCCTGTAGGCCTCCTCCGTGATGAGCCCGACGGCCGGGGCCGAACATATCCCGAGCTGGTAGTCGAGACACGGCCTCACCCTGTTCTTGAATACCGAGGCGCTACAGGTGCAGAGCGGAAATATTTTTCTTATGAACTTTATCGTCTCCCTGACGGCGCGGGCGGATACATAGGGGCCGAAGTACCTGGAGCCGTCCTTTTTTATCTGCCTCGTGACGAGCATCCTCGGGAACATGTCCTTCATGGTTATCTTTATCGAGACATAGGTCTTGCTGTCTTTGAGACGGATGTTGTAGCGGGGCTTGTACTGCTTCAGGAGGGTGTCTTCGAGGAAGAGCGCCTCCTTCTCGTTCGCCGTCACTATATAGTCGATATCCTTGACCTTGAGGGCAAGAAATCTCACGGCGTACCTGTTGTCCCCGGTCGCCTGAAAATAGGAGCGCACCCGTGACCTGAGGTTCTTGGCCTTGCCGATGTAGAGGACCTCTGCGGCCCCGTCCTTCATGATATAGACGCCTGGCGAGGCAGGAAGGTTTTTAAGTTTCTCCCCGATATCCATAACGGTTATTGTACATGGTTTCAGGTCTCTTTACAATCAGGGGAAGCTACAGGGAATTATGTGATTGAATGGGTGTGCCACTCCGCAATCCCGTCGCTTTAGCGGCGGGTCAAGGCTGGCAAATACAAATGATCTTCCATACCATCAAAATTCTACGTCATTTATGGCGGAGAATTTTAATTTGCGCTCGTTTTTTTATCTGTTCATTTGCGGCGTTTTGTGCTAGACTGTTTTATCAAATAAACTTGGCGCCGTTCGGTCGGCGCCGGGCTGCGTCATGGTTGACCCCCCCTTTTCAACCTCACCCAGAATAACCTTTAATGATCCCGCCTAGACCGGCTCAATGAACTTGAGTAGGCTGATTCCGGAGAATCGTATTATGTCATTCGATTTACTCGGCCTTCGCGCCGAACTGCTCAGTGCCGTCGCGGCACAGGGCTACACTACCCCCACGCCCATACAGTCCAAGACGATCCCTGTGATCCTTGAGGGACGCGACGTGCTCGCCGGCGCTCAGACCGGCACGGGCAAGACCGCCGCCTTCACGCTGCCGATGCTGCAACTTCTCAGCCGCAGCCCGCAGGAGACCAGGGGCAGGCTCCCCAGAGCCCTTGTACTGACCCCTACGCGCGAGCTGGCCGCACAGGTGCACGAAAGTGTGAGGACCTACGGCGTGAACATGCGGCTTAAATCGACCGTGGTCTTCGGCGGTGTCGGCATCAACCCGCAGATCGAGCATCTGAGGCGCGGCGTGGATATCCTCGTGGCCACGCCCGGACGCCTCCTCGACCACGCCGGACAGGGCACCGTGAACCTCTCGCGTGTCGAGATACTGGTACTTGACGAGGCTGACCGCATGCTGGACATGGGCTTCATACATGACATCAAAAGGATCCTTAAACTCCTGCCCATGAAACGCCAGAACCTGCTCTTTTCGGCCACCTATTCGGACGAGGTCAAGCGCCTTGCCGACGGGCTACTGCATAACCCCGAGGCAATCGAGGTGGCGCGCCGCAATACGGCCGCAGAGACGATCTCACAGGTGGTGCACCCCGTGGGGCACGGCCGCAAACGCGAACTCCTCTCTCACCTGATTAAAAAAGGGGACTGGCGTCAGGTGCTCGTCTTCACACGCACCAAGCACGGGGCCAACAGGCTCTCCACGCAGCTGGAAAGCGATGGCATCAACGCCACGGCCATCCACGGCAACAAGAGCCAGGCGGCACGCACGCGCGCCCTGGCCGACTTCAAGAGCGGCGTGGTGAGGATACTTGTGGCCACGGACATCGCGGCGAGAGGCCTGGATATCGACAGTCTTCCTCACGTGGTCAACTACGACCTGCCCAATGTCCCGGAGGACTATGTCCACCGTATCGGACGCACAGGCCGCGCCGGGGCGAACGGAATGGCGCTGTCCCTGGTCTCCTCGGAAGAGAAAGACCTGTTGAGAGACATTCAACGGGTGCTCGGCCGCAATATCCCGGTCGAGGAGATCCCGGGCTTTAAGCACGAGGCCGCACAGGCCCCGGGGTCAGCCAACCGGGAGCCTGAAAGACGCCCGGAAAGACACCTTGACCGCCCCAGGAGGACAAATAGCTTCAGCCGTCAGCCCTCACGCCGGCGTAACGGGTAATACCGGCAGGATGCTGAAGAACTGATTTTGTCGTCTTTACGAGCGTAGCGTTGCAATCCCGTCTTTAAGTAAAACAACCTGTCGCTACTTGTCAAGACAGCGCAAAAACGGTCTTACTCCCCGGCAGCCTGCGCCATTGTCGCCGGCTCTGGAATAGAAAAGGCCCGCCCCCTTCAGGGGGCGGGCCTTGCTGTTTTTATTTCTTACGGCCATGAACCACCCCGCTAGCCTTGCTAGCGGGGTATCCCGAAGGGATATCTGTTTTTATATACGCGGCAAGCCGCGCTTAATTAAAAATCTCCGCCATAAATGACGGAGATTTTTGATGGCATGGAAGATCATTTGTATTTGCCAGCCTTGACCCGCCGCTAAAGCGACGGGATTGCGGAGTGGCACACCCATTCAACCCGAAGGAAATATTAAAGCCGCATGGACCAGGTCCGATGGAGCGTCCGGGAGGATTACGCCTAAGACTTCGCCCTCTCCAGATATTTGCCTTCCGCGGTATCGACCCTTATCGTCTCGCCGACCTCTATGAAAGCCGGGACGTTCACGACAAGCCCGGTCTCAAGGGTGGCTGGCTTCTGCGAGGCCGTGACGGTGGCGCCCCTCATGTTCGGCGAGGTATCGGTGACCTTAAGCTCAACGACCTTCGGCGGCTCTATGCCGACCGGGGCTTCGTTATAATACTCCACCATTATCTTTATGTTGGGTATCAGGTAGTAGACATTGTCCCCGAGGACCTCCGCGGACAGGGCGACCTGCTCGTAAGTCTCGCTGTTCATGAAGTGGTACTCGCTTCCGTCGCTGTAGAGGTACTCCATCTCGTGCTGCTCGAGGTGCGCCTTTTCGAGCTTGTCCTCGGAGCGGAACCTGTTCTCAACTGTCGAGCCGGTCTTCAGGTGCTTGAGTTTCGTCTGAACCATGCCCCGCCAGTTGCCCGGCGTTATGTGCTGGACCGTCATCACCCTGTAAGGCTCGTTGTTAAAGAGGATCGTCATCCCCACCCTTAGCTGTGTTGCCGCGATCATAATAGCGAACTGCTCCTTTCAGATAATCAAAATATTATAACATAACCGCCGACCTCTTGCACCTTTTTTGTTTTTCGACCGCCTATCCCACGTACTTCTTTACGAACGAAGCGGTGTGCCTGGCGTTCAATTTGTCGAAATACAGGTCGAACCGGGCCTCAAGCTCCGCGCCGATCTTTTTGCGCCTGTCTTCCGGGAGCGTCCATATCTGGTGCTTGAACGGGCCGAAACCCTTCTTTCTGGTCTTGTAGATGAACTGCTCCTCCGTGTCCGTGGACTTTCTCTCATCGGCGTGCGCCTTGAGGAGGTGGGCGTTTATCTCTTTTTTAAGGGCATCGGGGAATGACGGGCTGTCGTATACCATGTTCTGGAAGCCAGTGGCGAGGTGGACCTCGGCGGCCCCCTTCTCTTGAAAGATGTGGAAGGCGTCGTCGGGAAGCGTTGAAGCGCCGTGCTGGACGACCCCGGCCATGCCGTATTCGCGCGACACCTTCGAGAGCTTCTCGATCGTGTCGAAATCGACCTTGACCCTGGCTATCGACCCGTCGGGCAATACCACCCCTCCGTGAGAGGTCCCGGTCTGGATGCTGATCTTGCTTATCCCCTTCATGCCCCCGGGGAGCTTCTTTAAAAACCCGTCCATGAACGCCCTCAGTTCCTCTTCCGTGGAGTTCTTGCCGCCCACCTCGCCTATCTCTGCGCCTACGGATACCGTTACCCCCTTGGGCTCGTTGGCCCTTATGTGCTCCGTAAGAACGGCCGTAGTCTCGAAGTTGGGCCTCTGCTCCTCAACGACATTGGGTTGCGTCAAGTCGACTACGGTGGAAGAGTCTATGTCGATATTGTAGAACTCCGCGTCAAGGGCCTCTTTTATGAGCTTTTTGAGCCCGGCCGTCTCGGCGTCCCTGTCCCTGGCGTAGTTCTTGGCGTTTATCTGGAAGTGGTCGCCCTGTATGAAGACCGGCCCCCTGAAACCCTCCTTAATGGCGGCGGCGAGGACGCACGCCGCGTACTCCGCGGGCCTCTGCTCGGTGTAGCTTATCTCGCTTTTGGCTATCTCGAATATGAAGGCGCCGGCCTTGTTCTTTATCGCGCTCCTGAAGTACGCCCTCGATGTGTCGTATGTGAGCCCCCTGATGTTGACGGCCGGGACAGTGAATCCGCCGCATTCGCCCCTGCCCATCGCCTCATAGAGATTGTGTATCGAGGCGGACTTTATGCCGAGGCTTGCCGCGAGGGCCTTGATGAGCTTTCTCGATTCATCGAGGACCTCCCTGTTGGGATTGAAGACGGCGTTATAGATGATGTTGTCTATCGCCGGACCCCTCAAGACCTTCTCGTCAAGGACCTTTGCTCCCGCGCCGCTGCCTGAGACGGCGCCTTTCAGTGAGTCGTATAGGCTCGCAACGGTTTTAAATTCCATATCGTCTCCTTTCGATAATATGAAAATGCATCGCCTTAACCCGCCCGCGGTGAAAAAAAGCCGGGCGCGGTTATTTTTTATAGTACATGGAGTAGAGCCGCCCTGGGCCCACGCCGCAGAAGTAGAGCGTGAGCGTGAGCCAGTTCTTCAGGGTGTTTTTCAGGTGGCCGCCCTCGGCCCATCTGCGAGCGGAGGTGGTCACGCGTTTTTCAAGCACCACGACTTTACCGAGCTTCCTTAACCTCTTAACACAATCGACATCTTCCATCAAGGGGAGTTTGTTGAACCCGCCGGCCTTGAAGAAACTCTCTCTCTTCACGAATATCGCCTGGTCGCCGTAGATGAGCCCTATCCTCGACCTCAAGTTAGCCACCCTCTCGACGGCCCTCAGCCACAAGCCCTCCGAGCCGATGGAGAGGCTGAAGGCGCCGGCGACATATCCGTCAGAGACCGCCTTTGTCACATCCTCCATCCACCCGACGGGCAGGCGCGTGTCGGCGTGCAGGAAAAGCAACACTTCCCCCGTGGACGCCTGCGCCCCGGCGTCCATCTGTTGCCCCCTCCCGGCGGGCCCCGTCACGACCGTCGCTCCGAGGCTCTCTGCTACGGAGCAAGTCGAGTCGGCGCTCGACCCGTCGGCAACTATCACCTCGTGGGACGGGCCCACGGAAGACAAAGCGTCCCTTAGATTCTCCGCCTCGTTAAGGGCGGGTATTATAACAGATACTTTCACGGTCTTGACATTATAGCAGAAGATTTGCCGATAAGAGGGCCGGGGTCAACAACGGCCGCGCGTGCCGCTTTTGCGAGCCCCCGGCTCTGCTGGAGTCCCGCCCGCCGAGGCTTACGGGAGCTATGCGAGCACCTGTCTTACGATCTTCATAAGCTCCTTGGGCTCAAAGGGCTTCAACATGTGCGGGCAGCCGCTCTCCGAGATGAACTCCTTTACGTCCTGGCTGAAGACGTCGCCGGTGAGTATTATGGTCTTGTCCTTCAAGTGTTCGTGCTTCTCCACAACGGTCCTGTAAAGCTCCATGCCGCCCACTCCCGGCATCTTAATGTCCGTTATGAGGAGAGAAAACTTCCTGGCGTCGAGCGCTTCGAGCGCCTCTTGTCCGTCCTTTGCCACCTCCACCTTGAGACCCTCTCTCATCAGAAGGTCCTGCAGCGCCTCCCTTATCGACTTCTCGTCGTCCACGACAAGGGCACGGAGTCCTGCTATGCTCTTCTTGGACGCCCTGTCCATCTCCACCGCGTTCTTTACGGCCGCCCACTGCTCTTTTTCGACTATCGGGAGGTATATCACGACGACGGCCCCGCCGTCGTCGTGGCTTAAAATGTCGATCGTGCCGCCGTGCTCGGTTATTATGCCGTGAGAGATCGAAAGCCCGAGCCCGGTGCCCTTGCCTACGTCCTTTGTGGTGAAGAACGGGTCGAAGACCTTGTGGACGATCTCCTTGGGGACCCCCGGGCCGTCGTCCTTGAAGGTTATCTCGATCCTCCTTCTGAGCTTGCGGGTCTTTATATCGAGCCTGCCGCCGCCTTTTCTGGCCACCATCGCGTCTTCGGCGTTGTTGATGATGTTTATGAAGACCTGCTGGAGCTGGAAAAGGTCCACCATGGTCCTCGGGAGGTCCTCCTGGAGCTTCAACACGACCTGGATGTTGTTGGCCTTGAGCGAATACTCCCTGAGCTCTATCGTGTGACTCAGTATCTCGTTTATGCTGTTGTAGTCCCTCTCGGCCTTCTTGACCCTGGCGAAGGTCAGGAGGTTCTGGACTATCTTGGCCGTCCTGAGGCTCTCGTGGTAGATCTTCCTCAGCTTGTCCTTTATGTCGTCTAGTTTTTTGTCGCCGGGGGCGTCCATGAGGATCTGGCTGAAACCCATGATGCCCATCAGGGGGTTGTTGAGCTCATGCGCGATCCCCGCCACGAGCTTTCCGAGGCTGCTTAATTTTTCGGCGTGCAGGAGCTGCTCCCTCAAGAACCTCTCCTGGGTGATGTCCCTGGCCACATGCACGCTCGCCCAGACCGTGCCCGCCTCGTTGAAGACCGGGAACGTCGTTACCTTGTAGACCCCTTCGAAGGCCATGTCGTCGACCTCGGCGGAGGAGACCTCGGAGGTCTTCAGGGTCTTGGAATGCGGGCAGTCGAAGTCCGGCTCTTTTTTGCAGTGAAAGACCTCATAGCACTTCTTGCCTATAAGGTCCTCCGGCTCCTTGTTGAATTTCCTGGCAAGGGCCTTGTTTATCTTTAAAATCGTATAGTCCCTGTCGTGTATGGAGATCAGGTCCTGGATGGCGTCGAACGTGGCAACCCATTCCTCTTTGCTCTTTGTGACGAGTTCAAAGAGTTTCTTGTTCTCCTCGGCCCTCTTCTCTAAGGTGTCCAGCATGTTGTTAAAAGCCTTCGCAAGGTAGCCTACCTCGGTCTGTCCGGTTACCTCGACCCTTTCGGTCATGTCCGCCTTGCCGTCGGCTATCCTTTTTATGACTTCGACGTTTTTTTGGATCGGCCCCGTGATGGACCTCTTTATCAGCATCGACAGAAGGATGCCGCCTATCGAGATCGCCAGCACCCCGGTTACGATCCACTGGTCTCTCCCCCTGGCGAGTATCGAGTACATGTCTTCAAGGGAGGTCCTTATAACGAGTATCCCTCTTGCCCCCTCGGGTGAGTGGCAGCTGGAGCACTTGGGCTTTTTCTCTATCGGCTGCAGGTACGTGAATACGGGCCTCGATCCGCTGTTGTCGATATAGTATACGGCGCCCCTGTTCCAGTCTTTTTTAAAATCGCTCAAGTATCTCTGGAAATCCGGGTTCTTGACGCCGGGGGCGACATTCAGAGACTCATCGGGGTGGTCCGTCACCCACTCCGGCTTTACCTCCCCGTACTCCAGCTTTACTTCGTTTATGGTCTTAAAGTCCCTGAACGCCTCCTCTGTCCCGTTACTCCTTACGATATAGAGGCCCTCTATGCCAACGGACCTGCCCATCGCCTTCATGAGGCTTCGGGCCATGTCGGCCCTCTCCTCCAGCATATCCTCGTAGATGGCGTTCAGGATGGGAGTAGCCATGAAACGGCTCGCCCTCAATTTTTCGTCCAGGAGTTCTCTTTCCTTGTTCTTAAGCTCCCAAAATATCGAGATGACTACACCGATAGTGATGAGGCCTATTATAAGGACAAGTATCCTCGCGTGCAGGCTTCTTTTAAGCATATTGGAAAGTCCGTCTGAAAGCGGCAAGGCAAAAGCTTCCCGGTAGCCGCGAGCCTTCGCTATTATACACTATAACCGTCTTTTTCGGGAGACTAAAATGCGATTATCAGCAATAATAATACCGGCAGTTTTCGCTTAAGAGTTGAGCGAAAAAATAAGAAGGGGCGGCTAAACTAACAGGATGCTGAAAAAATCCTTCCATGGTTTTTTCAGCAACGATTTGTCTGAAATGAATTCAGCCAAATCTCTCAAATTGCTCGGCTTAGAAAGCCGAGCAATTGCACTCCCCTCTGGGAGTGGCTGGTAAGGAATATTCCATTTGTATAGCTCGCCTTATCACTTCGTGAGTCGGCGAGCACCCAGTGGCAATCCATCCATGGATTGCTTTAGCAGGCTGTTTTTCAGCAGCCTGCTAAAGGTTGTGACCGGATTTTCTTTTAATTGTCGGGTACTTTACTCTACTCTCCCTTCAACTCTCTCGTCATGAGCTCCAGTACCGCCTCTTTGGCGGATTTTCCGGCGTAGAGGACCTTCCAGACCTCTTCAGCTATGGGCATCTCAACGCTCTGCATGAAGGCGAGGCTTTTAACGGCGTTAGAGGTCTTGACCCCTTCGGCGACCATCCTCATGGAGCCGACGACATCTTCAAGCGTCCTGCCTCTGCCTATCTCAAACCCCACGGTATAGTTTCTGCTGAGAGCGCCTGTGCATGTAAGCACAAGGTCCCCCATGCCGGAGAGGCCGGCGAAGGTCTGGGAGCGGGCACCCATCCTGACCCCTAGCCGGGTTATCTCGGCAAGCCCCCTGGTGATGAGCGCGGCCCTCGCGTTGTTGCCGAGACCGAGGCCGTCCGAGATGCCCGCGGCTATGGCGATGACGTTTTTGAGCGCCCCGCCGACTTCCACGCCGACGACATCCGTATTTGTATAGACCCTGAAATGATTGGTGGAAAAGACCTGCTGGACCCTGGAGGCCGAAAAGGACGATGTCGAGGCCGCGCACACCGCCGCCGGGAGCTTCTGGCTTACCTCCCTGGCGAAGGACGGACCCGAAAGCACGACGATGTTCTCGTAGCGGGTCTCCGGCAGGCCCTCTTTCAATATCCACGACGCCGTATGGAGCGTCCCCTCCTCTATCCCCTTGGTGGCGGAGACTACGATCGAGTTACCCGACATGTGCGCAGAGGCCTTCTCAAAGACCTTCTTTACCCCGTGGGAGGGTATGGCGCTTACGACCATGGAAGATCCTTGCAAAGCCTCTTCGAGAGAGGAGGTGGCTTTGAGCTTCTCCGAAAGCTTCAAACCCGGCAGATAGGGAGAGTTCTCATGGGTCTTTGAGATCGCCGTGGCCAGCTCCGGCGTTCTCGCCCACAGAGTGACTTCAAAACCTTTTTCCGCCAGAAGCCCGGCAAGGGTCGTACCCCAGCTCCCCGCCCCAAGAACCGCTATCCTCTCCACTCTACCTCTTCCTCCTCAGCCCCGGGTCCGTATCAAGCCTTTTTTGAGTCCATTCGACGGCTGTCTTCAGTGCGTCTTTGTTCGGGTACTTCCCTTCAAGCCCCTTCAATATGTCGAGGGCCTCGGCGAGACGCCCCTGTTCATCATAGACCCTTGCCCTGGCAAAGAGCGCTTCGAAAGCGATCGGGCTCTCCGGGTACTCCTTTATTACGCCCGCAAACCTCTTCAAGGCCTCTTCGGTGTCGCCTTCCAGGTAGTAGGTGTTGGCTATCTGGTATTTGACCTGTTGTATCAACTCGCCCGCGACGGCGTTTTTCAGAAGCTCGTTCAGCTCGACCCGGGCCTGCTTCAGGTCGTTCATCTTCACATACTCCATGGCGACCAGGAACCTGACCTTCTCGGCCCCCTCGGGGCTGTGCTCAAGAAGCGCCTGGTACTCCTCGACGGCCCTTGAGTACTCGCCCC
>JACRCH010000069.1 GCA_016219115.1 Deltaproteobacteria bacterium | reverse complement strand
TCAAGCGCCCTTGCCTTCTCCCTGTCGAGCGACTTAAGACTGGTCTGTAGCCCCGCCTCCGCTTCATCGTGATTGAGTGTAGCCTCCCTCCGGTCGAGTACCGCGAGGGTCTGGCCCGCGGCCACTCTGTCGCCGAGGTCGGCCATTATCCTGTCGACCGTCCCGGGCGTGTCGTTACCGACGACGACCTCGTCCCACGGATTGAGAGTCCCGGTGGCCTCGACGGTTCTGGCAACCGACCTGCCATCTACCCTGGCGGTCTTGACCGTTATCGCCTGCTCGGCCTGTTTCGCCGCCGGGCCTTCCGGTTTTTTAGGCCCCTCCTTCGAGCACCCCGCGAAAGAGAGAATAAACGCCGCGGCTACCGGTACTATCAAAGACACCCTATCCTTCATATCCAGGCTCCTGAGTTCCTCTGTATATGCCTAATACCCATCTTAAGGGTTGGCTGTATTGTTCAGTTTTACATCGTCAAGAAGTACGCCGAGGCTGTACTTCAGCTCCACCTTGGCAAGCTCAAGGTCGTAAGCGGCGTTCATAAGCGACCTCTCTGCGGAGATCAATACGGTATCGGCGTCTATTACATCGACGGTCGTTGCCAAGCCGTACCTGAACTGCTCAAAGACCATCTTGTAGTCCTCTTCGGCGAACTCCAGTTGTTTCCTGTACGAGTCGATGACCGCTCTTACGGACTCGACATTGTTGAAAGCGTCCCTTACCTCCACCTCTATGTCTCTTTTGAGGCCGAGCCTTCTCAACTCGGCCTCCCTGTACTTGCTCCGAGCCTCGGACAGTTCGGATTTTCTCAGAAAACCCTCGAAGATAGGATAGGTCAGTATGACGGAAGCGGAGACGCTGTCTTTGAGCAAAAAAGAAGTCTCGGGGTTCTGCTCCCTGTAAGTGGCCAGGCCCTCAAGCCTTAATGAGGGCAGGAAGTTCCCCTTCGCGTACGAGATCCCTTCGGACGCCACGTTCTGGTCAAGCATGCTCTGCTTGTAATCGAGTCTGGATTCAAAGGCCTTCTTTACAAGCGTGTCGACATCGGAGTCCACAGCGGGCTGAGTCTTCGGCTCCTCCACGGCTATATCCTTCCCCTCATAGCCGGTAACCCTCCTGAGAAGGCTTTTAGCGTCAGTGAAGTTACCTCCGGCTCTCGTTGTCTCGGCCTCGGCTCCCGCCACCTCCGCCTCGGCGCGCAGCACCGCTGATTTAGTCACCTCTCCGACCTTGAAACGGGCGACGGCGACCTTCCTCCTCTCATAGGCCCGCTTAAGGGCGGCCGACTTTATCTCGACCTCCTTCTGCGCCTTCAACACGCCAAAATACGCCCTGGAGGCGAGCCTGACTACCGACTCCTTGGAGAGCTCGAGGCCGGCCCTGGACCTCTCAATAAGCATCCCTGCCTGTCTTCTGAAGTTCCACTCCTTGCCGCCTGAGTACAGCGGCTGGGTCAGCTTGACATTGACGCTGGAGCTGTCGTCGGGCTGCAGGATGAGGCCGCTGGCCGACCTCTTCCGTTCGCTGTACCTGGTGAACGCGCCCTCCGCGGTGAGGTTCGGCAAAAGCCTCGAAGTAGCCTTGCCGAGGTTACTCTCAGCCTGAGAGACCCCCTCGCCGGCTATCCCCACGGCCTCGTGGTTGGCTATCGCCATGCGGTAGACCTCGTCAAGGGTCAGGCGCTCCGCGGCGAGACAAGACCCCGGATAAAAAAGGGAAGCGGCGGCAAATAAGGCGGCAACGACAGAAAACAGGAGACCGCCTCCGTGGCCCGGTGCGTGGTGTCGGAAAGCGGCCGGCTGAAATATCCTCATACCTACCTCCTCTTCATGCCTTCAAAGAATATGTCTACGAATACGTCGATGACCGTGTCGTTGGGCCTCTCGAAGTACTTCTTGAGCCCGTAGATCTCCTGGGAAATACTGTAGTGCAGCACCATCCCGACAAACGCCCTCGCCGCTATCGCCGGGTCGGTCTTTTTTAGAGCGCCCTCGTCGATAAGCGCCTTTATGTGGGATTCGATGAACTCGATAAGCTCAAGGCCCTTTGTCTTGATGAATATCTCCGAGAGGTCGTGCTTTTCAAGGGCGCTGTAGGTCAGAAGCCTCAGGAAAGACGAGTCCTTCTGATGCTCGCTCAGAAGGAACGAGGCGAGGTCCTTGAAGACCTCTTTACCTTTTTTGCCTTTGAGGTGGTTTATCAGGCGTGACTGCCCCGTGCCTTCGGAGCACCTGGAGTCTATTATCGCTTTATAGAGGTCTACTTTTCTGGAGAAGTGTTTGAAGATGACGGCCTCGCTGATACCGGCCTTTCTGGCGATCTCGCGGGTTGTGGTGCCCTTGAAGCCGTTTTTGGCGAAAAGCTGGGTGGCGACCCTCACTATCTGGGCCTTCCTGTCAGCGCCTGACATCCTTCTACCCGGTTTTTTACGCTCCTGCATATTTCAGCCTCACGCGCCCTGTGGTGCGCGGTACTCTCTGTGAATTTTCCATGACTCGCAGAAATAAGTCCCGCGGACCAAACGCTCCGGAAAATTGAAGAACCCGGCCATGAATGACAGAGGTACTTCACTGTAAGGTGATTGTCATTTTTATAGCCCGCCTTGACCCGCTTCAAAAGCGGCGGCCCACACGGCGTTCACCCGTTCAACCTGAAGGAAATATCAAAAGTCCTCTCCGGCACGGCTGAAACGAGGTGGCTGCGCCGGGAAGATTAGTGAGTGAGTGCTTACTTTAATACTTTGGCGTGTTTTTGTCAAGAGGCAATGCGTAAGGGATTGTTTTTCAGGGAAGACAAGGATTATTTGAGGCTTATCCCGGGGGAAATCCTCATCTTGCCGGACGAGTCGACTATTATGGCCTCGACCCCGTTGAGCTTCTTTATGAGTTCGAGCCCCTTGTCCGGCCCCATTACGAAGACGGCCGTTGAAAGGGCGTCAGAGGTCATGGTGTCCGGAGCGAGTATCGTCACGCTCATGGAGCCCTTTGCCGGGTAACCGGTCCTGGGGTCCATGATGTGATGGTAGAGGACCTTGTCCTTTATGAAAAACCGCTCGTAATCCCCGGAGGTCGATATCGAGACATTGGTGAGACTGAGTTTCGCCAGCAGCTCCTTTTTCCTCGGGTGCTTTATGCCGATCTCCCACGGCTTTCCGTTATCGAGGCCCTGCACCCTCATATCCCCGCCTGCCTTGACGATCAGATCCTTTATCCCCTCTTTGGCTATCAGGAGGGCGGCCCTGTCCACGGCGTAGCCTTTGGCTATGGCCCCGAGTCCTATGGCCATCCCCTCGTTTTTCAGGAATACCGTCATCTTCTTCTCATCAAGGACGATGTCTTTATAGTTGACGAGCTTGAGTCTGTCTTTGACCTCTTCAGCCGAGGGTACCCGCTCGTGGCCTTTGCTGAAGTCCCATACCCCCCTCATCGCGGCCCATGAGATATCAAACGCGCCTTCCGAGAGGTCGGATACGGTAATGGCGGCCCATACCACCTTGAAGAGGTCCGACGGGACGGCAACGGCTTTTTTGCCGGCGTTTCTGTTTATTTCCGAGACAAAGGTCTTCTTCTTCCACTCGCTCATCTCGTCTTCTATGCGCCGCATCTCGGCAATGGCCGCGTCAAAGGCCCTCTTTGCCCGGGCCGGGTCGTCCGTCGATACGGTCATCTCGAGGTCGGTGCCCATGACAACGGTCTTTTTATTGAATACCTTTGCCGATGAGCTGGACGGAAAAACAAGGAAGAAAAGAGAAGCCAAAAGGAGAACGGCAAGAGGTATTTTCTTATGTAAATGTATTCGCATACCGTGGGAATATACCAGAGTTGCCGGTCAATATCAACGGCAAGGGAAAAGCATGAACCACCCCGCGGCAAGCTTCGGGGTATCAAACGAACAAAAAGAGGTTGTTCTCGATCCGCCGTACGCCAGTACCCCCTCCCTTGATGGGAGGGCTGGGCTTCCGTTGCGCTCTTCCGATGCAACGGGAAGCGGGGAGGGTGAAAACATTTTTTCACCCCCACCCTACCCTCCCTATCGAGGGGGAGGATTTTACAAGCTACAGGGAATTTTGTGATTAAAATCCGCCGACCGCGCGGTCCTCTCAAAAAAACTCTTTCAGCGGTCTGTCAGAAGTTGAACCTTAGCCCAGCCATGAGGACATGGGCGGCTACCTTGATCGACTCCGTATAGTACTCGTACTTGCCCTCCACGGCGGCGAGCCTGAAGCCGGGATAGTTGTCGTCGTTCCTGAAGTTATGCGTAAGCTTGACGCCGGCGAGGTGCGAGTTGAACTTCTCAAGCTGCTTCGATGCCGACTTGAACTCCTCAGCCCCCGTGTATGTGTTCTTTACGAAGTACGCCTTCGTCTGGTCGTAGAACCTGTAGTCGAGCCTCAGTACCGTCTGCTCGGTCAGGTACTTGTAGTACTCTACCTCGGCCATGTAGGACTTTATGTCCCAGTTGTCCTTGTAGTACCTCATGGTGAGCTTGAACGATGAACGGTCGAATACGGCGGTCGGGCCGTCCTTGAAGTAATGGTTTATTCCGAAGAGGTAAGCGTTACGGCTCCTTTTTGAAGGGAAGGCCTCGTCCACGCAGGCGGCCGACTTCGCGGTACAGGCGCTCGCGGCGGTGGAGTTCAGGGGCACCAGCCTTATGCCTTCCGATTCATAACCCTTCGATTCGTTCCTCGAGTACCCTAACTGCGCCACGGTAACGGGCGAGAGCACCTGGGTCACTCCGACGAAGTAGTTGTTGGTGTTACGGGTCCTGGTGCCTCCGATGAACTGGCCGCTTATCGAGTCCATGTTCCTTGAATAGCCGGCCGTAAAGGTGGTGTTCTTGTCGAAGAGGTCCTTTTTCAGGGTCACGGTAGGGGTGCGTGAGGTGTAGTCCTTCTCGCTGCTGAAGTCGTAGTATGCCTCAACTCCCATGATGTTGTCGAAGTTGTGCGTTATCCCGGCCGTGATGTCGTGCCTGGTGTCTTTTGAGCCGCTACCTCCGGCGGTAACGGCGCTTGAGGCCCCGGATACCGCGGCGACCTTGCCTTTGGCTAAAGAATCCCCGCCCCCGCCTCCCCCCTCGCCGAAACTCGGGTTGATAAGGTCGACGGTGTACTTGACATAGCTCGAAGTATTGAGCGAGAAGTCCTTGTTCAGGGCGAAGACCCCGGAGTAGACATCTATCCCGTTGTTGAAACCGTGCCAGTAGGTCTGCGCGACGGCGTAATCCTCGGCATAAGCCGGCGAGATGAAAAGAGCCATGAGGACGAAAACGGCCAGTACGGCGAGTACGGGGTTGCGGTCCCCGCGTCTAATTGCAGCCACAGCCACCTCCGCTTACCCCGAAGCTCCCGGCGCTTCCTTCACGGGTGCCCAGAAAATGCTCTCTCACGGCCTTTTCTTCCTTGTTGTAGTCGAACTGCATGATGGGGTCGGCAAGATACTCCCTCTCCCAGGGCTTTACCCTCGCGCACCCGGAGAAGACTCCCGCAGCGACGGCAAGCAAACAGACCCAAAAGATAGCTTTCATGTTGTCTTTCTCTCCTATTTCAGAAGCCTGTCGATTTCTTCGACCCAGCTCACCGGGTCGGATTCCCTGAAGCCGAAGTGAACGTATCTGATGACGCCGGTCTTGTCGAGGATGAACGAAGTAGGCATGGCCCTGGCGTTGTACGACGATATTACCGCCGAGTCGGTATCAAGCAGTATCATGAACCTATTTGAGAGGTTCGGGACCTGTGACAGGAAATCTTCGACATGGGACCTCTTTTTGTCGACATTGACGGCCACAAACGCCACTTCCGAGTCCTTGTATCTGCCTATGATGCCGTTTATCTCCGGGAACTCTTTTTTGCAGGGGGCGCACCAGCTGGCGAAAAAGTCTATGAAGACGACCTTGCCTCTGAGGCCCTTGAGGGATACCGTCTTGCCGTTCATGTCCGGAAGGCTGAATTCCGGGGCCT
The DNA here is from genome assembly GCA_016219115.1 of Deltaproteobacteria bacterium. Taxonomy (GTDB): domain Bacteria; phylum Desulfobacterota; class GWC2-55-46; order GWC2-55-46; family GWC2-55-46; genus JACRCH01. The sequence continues at coordinate 10,272 of JACRCH010000069.1, read as the reverse complement.
TTTCGTCTATCATCCGCGCCATGGCAAAAGGCGCCGTTAAAAGGACCGCAACAAGTACGATCAACAGAGTCTTAAGTCTCATTTCCTTACCCTTTTTGTTTTCAAGCTAAAAACGCTTCTTAGCGGGTCGGACTGTCTTCAACAGCCTGCCAAAGGACAATCCATCTTACACGCGTTAGATTAAAGGACGATTAGAAATGTGTCACCAGTAACATTATTTACTCTTCAGCGCAATAAACTTTTTATCAACGAGGTTTTCAGGCAAAAGCGCTTATGAAAAAGGCGTTCTTAAAAGCATGAACCACCCCGCGGCAAGCTTCGGGGTATCAAACGAACAAAAAGAGGTTGTTCTCGATCCGCCGTACGCCAGTACCCCCTCCCTTGATGGGAGGGCTGGGCTCCCGTTGCGCTCTTCCGATGCAACGGGAAGCGGGGAGGGTGAAAACATTTTTTCACCCCTTCCCTCCCCCATCGAGGGGGAGGATTTTTATAAGGAAACCCTCTAGCTTGCTACAGGGAATTTTGTGATTAAAAGTGTGATTTACATCGTGCGCCGTTTCCGGTATGGAATTAAACGCCGCGTCTGCTATAATCTATAATATCAACGGGCAACACCTGCGTTTTATGAAACGACCGCTACCCTGGAATGGATAAGGAAGCGGCAAACCATTAAAACAGAGAACCGGGGGTCTGTCTTGGAAGACTGGAATGCGTCGTTTCACTTCAACGGCATCAAGTACGAATGGCTGGGTCAATCTACCGTCAGGCTGACCGCCGAAGACGGGTTTACGGTCTACTTCGACCCGGTGATGCTGGACCCGGCCCCAGCGAAGGCCGGCCTTATTCTCATCACGCACCACCACGTGGACCACTGCCTGCCTGAGTTCGTAACGCCGATAAGAGATGACAATACAAAGCTGGCGGCGTACCACGAGAGCTACATCAAGTACTGCGTGAAGGATATCAAGGGGGTGCGTACCGTAAAGATAGGCCAGACCCTGGACCTCTCGGGTGTGGCCGTAACCGGAGTGGAGGCGTACACCCCGAGGGGTTTCCATATGAAAGGCGAAGGATGCGGTTTTCTTGTCGAGCTTCGCGGCCAGAGGATATACTTCTCCGGTGATACTGCAAAAATAGAGGAGATGGAGGAGATAAAGGATATAGATGTGGCGATACTTCCGATATGCGACAACGCCTACGCCATAGATACCGCAGAGATCGTAAAGGCCGTAAAATTCATAAGCCCGAAGGTCTTCATACCGGTTCACTTCACCCCCGAAGACGATCCTGAGCCGAAGATAGAGGCCGGGATGCTCTTCTCCAAAGACCCGAGGTTCTTCACGCGTAAGGCTGACCCATTCAAGGCGGCTCAACAGTTCGAGGGGACAGGAATAAAGGTGGCCGTACTCAAAAAACTCGGTAAGTACAAAGAATAGTAAAGACGAAATGAACCACCCCGCGGCAAGCTTCGGGGTATCAAACGAACAAAAAGAAGTTGTTCTCGATCCGCCGTACGCCAGTACCCCCTCCCTTGATTGCGAGGGGATTGATGGGAGGCTGAAAGATTATTTTCACCCCCACCCTTCCCTCCCCCATCAAGGGGGAGGGTTTCCGCTCGCTATGCCTGTTAAAAAAATCCAAGCAGGCCCATGAACCACCCCGCAAGCCTTGCCAGCGGGGTATCCAAAGGGAAATCTGTTTTTATATACACGGCAAGCCGAGGAGAATTCAACCCGAAGGAAATATTAAAGGGCCTGCCGGGATTCAGGCTTAAAGGTCCGTCACTTCTTCGGTATCTCCACGAAGTCCTCTTCAAAGTTACCCTCGGCCCCTTTGGTGTGGCAGGCGCCGCAGTTCGAGAAACTCTTGATGGATGGCCTTGAGAAGGTCTCCTTGCTTATCTTCCTGTGCTCCTTTACTATGTAAGGCGCCTCCGTGATCCTCGTCGGCGCCGACCCGGGGCTGATACTGTCGGCTATCCTTCTCGACCTCATGTTGGTCTGCTTATCGGCCCCGTTCGCGGTAAGATAGGCGGTCAAGTCCTTTACGGTCTTCTCATCGAGGCCGAGGCTCTCTCCGAAGTGCTTGTCGGCCGTCATCATGAGTTCCCCCCATGAACGGGCCGGCAGGAGCCCGGGCTGGTAGAGGAAATGGCATGACGAGCACTCCTGTTTGTACGCGGGGTTATCGGCAGGCGGTACTGTACGGCCGCCGTTTCTATCCCCCCTTTCCTCCCTTTCACCCCTCTCGTTTCTTTCGTTCCTCTCTCCCCTTTCACGCCCATCGGCGAAGACGGTCGAGGATGTCGCCATCCCGGTTAAGAGCAAGCCGGCTGAAAGAAGCGGCAATACGAACTTTTTCATCTTCATCTCTCCTCCCTGTTATCGGAACTCTACATTGTCATCATGAAAGTTATAAAATCGCCCTTTTCCTTCGGGGTGCACTCCCTCTCAAGCACCCACTCGCAGTTCCTTTTGAACCATTTCTCCATCTTCTTCGGGTCGGTGAACCGCTCCTTGTTAACGGAAGGCGCCAGGGGCTCGATCACCTTACCAACGGCGGTCTTGCCGGACTGTTTGGGGTCAGCCGTATGGCAGGTGGTGCAGGAACGCTCCTCTTTTTTCACGGAATGCGTCCTTTTCGAGTTGAATAGTTTTCTGCCCTCATCGGCGCTGAAGGACTTTACCCCGGCCTCCTTTTTGTATGAATCGAGCAGCGACCGTACCTGCTGGTTCGGCCCGGCCGCGGCTGCGGCAAACCCGGCCGAGGCAACCACAAAGACCGCGGCAGCAAGGAGATAACAGATACTTCTTTTCATTTAAGACCTCCGCTTTCAGTATTTATTATTAATACGGCGCCGGACTACCCCCCCGTTGGTTTCAAGCCCAAAAGGATTCATTCCTTGGGAACGCGAATATCCTTATCCTCGAACGACCCTGCCTCGGCGCCCGGATGGCAGGCTACACAGTTGCTTTTGCTCACTACAGACTTTCTTTTGTATACTTCCTCCTTTATCTCCTCGTGTTTTTTCACCCAGTAAGGGAGATCAGTTATCCGCAAGGGGACCCCCGACTTCGGCATTGAATAAAGTATCTTCCTTGAGGCCTCGGTGGTGGAGCGCTCAGCCGAGGATGCCACCAGGTACTTCAATATCCTGTCGCGCGTCGCGCTGTCGAGCGAGACATTGTCGCCGAAGTGGTCGTCCAGAGTTGACATGATCTTATCCCACGAGGCCTCCGGAAGAAGCGTCGGGTGGAAGGCCGAGTGGCAGGATGTGGCGCACTCATCCTTCCAGACCGGGTCCGGCTTTACCATGACGACAGACCCCGATCCATCCGCAACCTGTACCGCCTCCCTCCCCGTGAACTCCCCTTTGCCCTCAGGCGGGAGATAGATAAGTGCGAGCCCGCCGAGTATGGTGACGACGATCCATACCGCGAGGCGGGCCGCCGAGGGCGCTTCCTCCGGTTTAAGATGCTCAACCCTTTCGCTCCAGGACTCGGGGTCCTCTTTGGTCCCCGTGATCATGGACAATATTATGTTCTCCTTGAGGACAAAATCATGGAAGAGCGCGGCGCATATATGCGCGATTATGGCTGCTATCGCTATATCCGCAAGCACCAGATGGACCGCCTTGGCAGTACTGGCGGCCTCGAAGGTGAAAACACCGGCCCAGATGCCCCTGTTTTCCTCCCCGCCGTAGGTCACTATACCGGTTGTGACTATGACGATGGTTAAAACTAACAGGAAGACGACGACCCACCCGACAGCGGGGTTATGGCCGAGGTATCTCGGGGGCTTGAGCCTCAATGTCTCCCTGATGAAGGAGCGGACCGTTCCGAATCCCTTTACGAAATCACCGAACCTTGAATAACGGCTGCCTGTGAACCCCCAGAGGACCCTGAATGCGACAAGACCCATGGCGATGTAGCCGGCGATGGTATGGTACTCGATGAGCCACTCGTTCCCTGAGGAGAAAAACGCTCCGGCGTAAGCCGCCACCAGCATCCAGTGAAACAGGCGCGTGGGTATGTCCCATACTCTGATCTTCATATGATCCGGCTCCATGCGCTGTGAAAGCGTCAAGTCAGATTCTTTTCGACGGTATTATGTTATACTTTAACCCGAGCCTGTATTGATGTTACCAAGCTCGACATTAAAAGAAAATTAAAACCGGCTAATCGGAGGTCCGCAAAGACCTTGATGCCATTTCAGTCAACCGGTCCATTACGGGACCCGGGTACGGGTGGCTTAAAAAAGCCGGAAAGCCACAAAACCCTTGACACCCTCTTTATTATTATAGGATATTGAAAAGTACATGAAGATACTCGAGGTCAAAAACCTTTATAGTTCGATCAACGGCGCCAATATCCTTGAGGACATCAACTTCGATGTCAACAAGGGTGACGTACTCGCCATAATCGGCCCGAACGGGGCCGGAAAGACCGTCCTTTTAAAGTCCCTGATAGGGCTTATACCCTACACCGGGAGTATCAAATGGGCCCAGGGTATAAAGACCGGCTATGTGCCCCAGAGGATGGACATAGAGACTGACGTGCCGCTTACGGTAAAGGAGTTCTTCCGCCTGAGGGGGCCCTCCATAACCGACGAGAAGATACAGGAGACCCTGGACTTCGTCCAGCTCGACAAGAGGCTTTTAAAAAAAGGTTTCGGCGAGATATCCATCGGGCAGAGGCAGAGGGTCCTGGTGGCGTGGGCGGTACTCGGAAGCCCCGATGTGCTCCTCTTCGACGAGCCCACGGCGGATATAGACATAGCCGGGCAGGAGTCCATATACAAGATGCTTTACCACCTGCAGAAAAACCTCGGGCTGACCGTCATCCTCGTATCGCACGACTTGAACATCGTCTACAGGCACGCCGCCACGGTTCTTTGCCTCAACAGGAAAAACCTCTGCTACGGAGCGCCGAAAGAGGTCTTGAGCACCGAGCAGCTGCAGAGCCTGTACGGCGGGGAGAAGGTGTTTTTCCAGCACAAGCACCATTTATAACTGGATTTTTAAGATATAAACCCTCTACGCGCTTAAAACACAGAGGGCTTCGGACGGATGAATAAACCTGCCTCCCCCGCCAGGGGGGAGGGTTTTACAAGGCAGGCTACAGGGATTTTGTGAATGAACCGCCCCGCAAGCCTTGCTAGCGGGGTACCCAAAGGGAAATCTGTTTTTATATACGCTGCAAGCCGCGCTTAATTCAACCCGAAGGAAATATTAAAATACATGCAAGAGATAACTCTTCCACTGCTCGTAGCAGTCTTCGTGGCCGCCAGCGCAAGCTTGCTCGGTTCCTTTGCCATCCTTAAAAGGATGGCCCTTGTCGGTGATGCGCTCTCCCATGTCGCGCTTCCGGGCATGGCGCTCGCCATACTCTTCAAGTTCAACCCGTTTCTGGGGGCCGTCGTATTTCTTGCCGTCACGGTGGCCGGTATCTGGGTGATAGAGTACAGGAGTTCGCTGTCGCTTGAGACGATAGTCGGGGTCTTTTTCACGGCAAGCCTCGCCATCGGCGCCCTTATCATGCCTGAGCACGACCTCATAGAAGCGCTCTTCGGCAACATAACAAGCCTCTCGACGGCTGAATCGCTCATATCCATCGCGCTTTCCATCATCCTTATAGTCCTTCTGATGTTCATATACAAGAGGCTTACGCTGAACATGGTCTCGCAGGAGATGGCGCAGTCTATCGGGATAAACAACAAACGGCTCGAGCTGATATTCCTTTTAAGCTTCGCTCTGGCCGTAGCCCTGGGGATACGCTTCGTGGGGGCGCTTTTGATGGGTTCGCTTGTCATAATCCCCGCGGCCTCAGCCAAAAACATAGCGAAAAGCCTCAGGGCCTTCATGTACGGAAGCGTTATCTTCGGGGTAACGGCCGCCGGGGCCGGAATATACATCTCTCATATCTATAAGCTAACGCCGGGGCCGATCTTTATCATCATAAGCGCCTCGATTTTTCTGGCCACGCTGTTGATGCGCCAGATCAGGATATACTCCTGAGGTCTTACATGATGCACGCGTCGACCCGGAGGAGCCGCGCCATAATTCACCTCATCAGCCATCAAGACCCTTTCAAATAGACGCGCGCGTCGACCGCCACGGCCCCTCTTCCTTCGCTTAACACTATCAGCGGGTTTATCTCCATCTGCTCTATCTCCGGAAAGTCCTCTATAATGGCCGAGAACTTAAGGAGCACCCCCTTCAACGCCTCTATATCCGCGGGGGGTTTGCCACGCCACCCCTTTAGGAGCGGAAGGGTTTTAAGCTGCTTAAGCATCCTTTCAGGCGCGACATCCGTAAGGGGGTGTATCGAAAAGGCTATGTCCCTTATAAGCTCCACATTCACCCCGCCGCTCCCGATCATCACAAGAGGCCCGAAAAGCGGGTCAACCGACATTCCTATTATCATCTCATGGCCGCCGCCGGTCATCGGCTGAAGCACCACCCCTTGCATCTCATCCGACCTCCCGGCAGCCTTCACTCTCCCGGTTATCTCGTCGAATGCCTTTCTAACCTCCTCCGTATCCTTAATCCCAACGACGATGCCGCCGATGTCGGACTTGTGGATTATCTTTGTAGAGCGTACCTTCATGACAAGCGGGAAAGCTAGCCCCGTTGCCGCTTTAACGGCCTCCTCTGCGCTGAAAGCTATACTGGTCTCGGCAACCCGTATCCCGTATTCCTTAAACAGACCCATCGCCTCCTCGGGCATTACCCAGCCCTTTTCGGTTTTTCCCGCCCCAAGGAACTTCTTCCTTACTGTTTCGGAATCGACCGGAGACTTTATCACCGCCCCCTCCTCCTCGTCTCTGAACCTGGAGTAGTTGTAAGCGATGGAGAGCGCCTGCACCGCGTTTTCAGGGAAGAGGAACGACCTGATGTTCGACTTCTTCCTTAAATCGAGCATGACGGATTTGGACATCATGAAGCACGGTATCACGGGTTTTCCCCATCTGTAGTCCGAGACCGCCTCTTTCAAGGCCTGGGCCACGTCCTCCGGGCGTGTGACAAGCGGCGGTATGTATATCACTATGACCGAATCAACGGAGTCATCCTCGAGGATTATAGAGAGGGACCTTTTGAAGGATTCCGCCGGGGCGGTGGCTATCATATCGACCGGATTGGCCACGGCCGCCGCCTTCGGGAGAAACTCCCTAAGCCTCTTCTGCGTCTCCGGTGAAAGCTGGGGGACAGTAAGCCCGAGGCTTTCGCACGCGTCGGCCGCGAGCACTCCGGGCCCTCCGGCGTTGGTGAGTATCGCTACCCCCGGCCCCCCGGGCAGGGGTTGGGAGGCAAGCACCTCGGCAGCGTCGAACATCTCCTCTATAGTTGTTACCCGTATTACGCCTGATTCCCTGAAAAGCGCGTCAACGGCTATATCGGAGGCCGCAAGAGCCCCCGTATGCGATGTGGCGGCCCTCGCGCCCACCCTGGACCTGCCGGCCTTGACGGCGATAATCGGCTTTTTGTGCGATACCCTTCTTGCTATGCGACCGAACTTCCTGGGGTTCCCGAAAGACTCCATGTACAGCGCGACTACGCCGGTGTCTTCGTCGTCCTCCCAGTACTCCAACAGGTCGTTATTCGATATGTCTATGCGGTTACCGAAGCTTACGAAGCTCGCGATACCGAGGTTTATGCTCTTGGCGTGGTCAAGGAGCGCCAGGCCCAAAGCCCCGCTCTGCGAGCCGATGCTCAGGTTGCCGTGCGCAGGGGTCACGGGGGAGAATGTGGCGTTGAGCCTCGTGTTAGGACTGTTGTTGAGGATACCGAGGCAGTTCGGGCCGATGACGCGTATCCCGTACGAAAGTATCTTCTCCTTGAGTCTTTTTTCAAGGACGGCGCCGTCAGGCCCCGACTCTTTGAACCCGGCGGTCACGATGACCATGCCCATTACTTCCTTTTTGGCGCACTGGTCGACGACCTCCAGCACCTTTTCCGCCGGGACGGCTATGACGGCCATGTCGAGGTCCCCCGGCACATCGAGCACCGTAGGGTACGCGAGGACACCCGCGACGGACTCCGCGTTAGGATTAACGGGGAATACGGCCCCTGAAAAACCGTCTTTAAGGAGGTTACGCAGGAGCGCCCCGCCGACGCTCTCCGGGTTACGGGACGCTCCAACGACGGCCACTCTCCTGGGTTTAAGAAGCGTTAAGACCCCTGCCCTCCTCGCGACATGCTCACGGTACGCCTGCCTTTTGGCGTACTCTTCCTGGTCTTTTAAGTCTATGGTGATCCGGTAGACCCCGGAGTCGAGGTTTTTTCTTAACTTAAAGCCGCTCTCCTCGAAGACTTCCAGCATCCTTGTGTTCTCCGCGAGGACACTCGCCTCAAATACGAAGATGTTGTATGACACGGCGACCCTGGCAAGCTCTTCCAGCAGCAGCGTTCCGATTCCCTTAAGCTGTATATTGTCTTCCACGGCGAACGCCACTTCAGCCTTCTTCCCGTCGGAGATGCTATCCCATCTCGAAACCGCCACTATCCTTTCCCCCGGACCCTCGCCTATGGTGGCTACAAAGGCGTACCTGTCCGGAGGAGTGACCTCGGTAAAGTGCTTGAGTTCCTCGTCCGTTATGTGCTCCTTGGCGTACTGGAACCTCAGGTAGCGGGTCCTCGGGCTCTGTCTGTAGAAGAGGTCCTTGAGCCTCTTTTTGTCATCCGGCCTTATCGGCCTAAGCCTCAGGCTCTGCCCATTTCTCAGTATGGCCTCTATACTGCAACTGTCCGGGAATATCTTCTCAACATCCATGGTAACCCCCTGTCACTGCCATGACATAAAAAATCGACTTCTAACGGGCCTTCTGCACTCTACCGCAAAAGTATACACAAAAACTCATATATTTTCTAATGATCACTCTCCGGCTTAAGACGGCCCGGGCTTTCAGACCGTAAAAAAATAAAAAAACCTTTTAGAAATATCAAAGGTCTATTATAATGACACACTTCAGGGGGGCTCTAAAAAATGGTCACAGCCGTCATCCACCGTCCGTCGCGCATTCTTTCCAACCACCTGTGGGTCTTTTCCAACGAGCTTGCCGGAAGCCCCAAGGCCTATGAGCCGGGCTCCCTCGTGGAGCTTCGTGACAGGAAAAATAACTTCCTGGGCATAGGCTACATTAACCCAAACTCCCTGATAGCGGTAAGGGTCCTTACGCGCGAAAAAGAGGAAATAGACGAAGCCTTCTTCAGAAGAAGGATAAAAGGGGCGCTGGATTACAGGAAGAGGTTCATAAAAGAGACCAACGCGTTCAGGGCCGTATACAGCGAAAGCGACTTGCTTCCCGGCCTGATCGTCGACAAATACGACGACTGCCTCTCTGTCCAGATACTGACGCTCGGCATGGAGAGGTGGACCGATACGGTCGTACAGGCGCTCGACGAGATATTCAGCCCGCGGGTCATAGTACTGAGAAACGACAGCTCCACACGCACCCTCGAAGGGCTCCAAATGGAAAAGAGGGTCGTCAAAGGCTCTCTCGACACTCTCCCGGTGATAACCGACCGCGGGGTCAAGTTCGAGATAGACCCTATGTCAGGGCAAAAGACAGGGTTTTTCCTCGATCAGGCCGAAAACAGGGAGGCCTTCGGCTCTCTGGCAGCCGACGGGGCCGGGGTAGACCTCTTCTGCTACGCCGGGGCGTGGTCCATCAAGGCGGCCCAAAAGGGCGCGGTCGTGCTGGGCGTGGACTCATCGGAGCCTGCAATCGAGAGGGCCGCTAAAAACGCCGGCTTGAACGGCCTTTCCGACAGGTGCAGCTTCATAAAGGCCGATGTCTTTGATTTCGTGAAGGACGAGATACACAGGGGTAGCCGCTACGACTTCGTGGTTTTGGACCCGCCGGCCTTCGTCAAATCCAAGACAAAGATAAGCGAGGCGCTGAGGGCGTACAGGGACTTGAACGCCTCCTCGATGAGGCTTCTTAAAGACCGCGGGCTTCTTGCCACATCCTCCTGCTCCTACCACATCGACAGACCGACCTTCATGGAGATGCTCCGCTCGGCGGCCAGGGACGCCGGCAGACAGGCCCGGATCATAGAGTCCCGCTCGCAGGCGAAAGACCACCCTGTATCGCTATCGGTCCCGGAGACCGAGTACTTGAAGTGCGTTATCCTGGAAGTGATATAATTAAAAGGATAAAAAATTCAGCTTTTCCCCGCGGGTTCAGGTTTGCAACCTGAACCCTGATATTTTGTTGGTGCTTAATCGATTGGAAAAGACTTAATCCAACCACTGTGCGAAAGAGCTTTTT
>JACRCH010000068.1 GCA_016219115.1 Deltaproteobacteria bacterium | reverse complement strand
CGCCATCGACGTCCTCGGCAAGATCGCCCTTAGATGGGAACCCTTTGCCGACACCCAGGACGCCAAAAGGGAGGCGATCAAGGCGCTCGGGATAATAGGCGACCCCAGGGCGGTTCCCTACCTGACCAGCGTGCTTTTCAAAAAGGCCTGGATCGGCAAAAGGACCAACGAAGAGGTCCGGTCTCTGGCGGCTTATTCCCTCGGGATGATAGGCGGAGCCGGGGCGTTCGATGCCATCGAACAGGTGGAAAAGAGCTCCAGGGGGGAACTTTACATCACATGCAAAAGAATCCTTGAAGGAAGAGAGAAGACCACATGAACGAAAACGATTCCAGGGACGCCATCCTAAAAAACATCAACGGAGCCCTGAAAAGCAGGAAACTCTATCCACCCGGCCACCCGGCTGTCTCGGCCCCGATAAACAAGCTCTCCACGACCCTGGAAGACTCGCTTAAGACAACAAACAATATCGTCGTCGGGCTGGTTAACGAGGCGCTTGTCTTCGAGGACGACCTCATCGTCGAAGGAGAAAAACTCTACCCCGATATCATCCGTTACATGAATGAAAAGAGCGTAAACGCGATCATCTTCGAGAGGGGCTTTTCGCTTAAAGAGCTTACAGCCCTCCTTGACGTACTCTCCGGCGCCGATATCCTCACGGGCCATGCCCTCCAGAAAGATCTCTCCGCCCGGGGGATAACCCACATCTCGCTTAAGTCCATCCCGGAGGGCAAAAGGAACATCCTTGAGATATATAACGGAGCGGTCGGAGTAGTAAAAAACGTCATGGGTGAGGTCAGGATGGGCAAGATCCCAAGGGCCGAGCCCGTAAACGAGATCATAGGCGAGATAACCGAGTCGGTCTTTTCCGACCAGAACGCCATCGTCGGCCTCACCATGATAAAAAACTATGACGACTACCTCTACAACCACTCCGTCAATGTCTCCATAATCTCTCTATCGCTCGGAAGGGCGATGAAGCTCACCGAAGAGCAGCTTCACGCCGTGGGCGTGGCAGCCCTCCTGCATGACATCGGCAAGACCGGCGTGGCGGAAAACATCATCAGGAAACCCGGCGGTCTCAGTTCCGAGGAGTGGGATAAGATAAAGGAGCATCCGCTGCTCGGCTCCAACATAATAAAGCGGATGGAGGGGATGGACGAGACGATAGGACGGCTCATCTACGAGCACCATGTCAAATACGACCACTCCGGGTACCCTCAGACCAGCTCTTCGCTCCACCCGTTAAGTCAGATCATAACCATAAGCGACGCGTATGACGCGCTGACGACGCTGAGGGTCTACCAGCAGCCGCATAGCCCGGTCGAGGCCGTAAAGGTCATGTCCAACTTCTCCGGCAGGCACTTCAACCCGGATACCCTCAAGGCCTTCGTAAACATGATAGGGCTTTACCCGGTAGGGACCATGGTAAGGCTTTCGACAAACGAGATAGGTCTCGTCGTGAAGGTCGACTGCGAGGCAGGGGACTGCCCCGTCATCAAGGTGCTCTACGGAAAGGACGGAAACGAGCTGGACGCGCCCTATGAACTGAGCCTCATGGAGAACAAGGAAGTCTCGGTCGTCTCTACGGTGAACCCCGCCTCGACTAACACCGACATCGTGTCGTTCTTCGAAAAAGAGGCGGCCGCCGGATAACCGGGGCTTGTAGATACCCCCGCCTTTACAGGCAGGGAGTTCCCGCAGAATTAAAAGACCGTTGCTTTTGGATTCTATCTAACGGCAGATTTTCACTCTGAGGCTTTGAGACAAACGGCGGATTGTTTCAGCAGGCTGTTGAAAAACAGCCCGATACCATGCCTCGGCGAATTGGACGCCGCGGACATTAAAACTTAACGGTCCATCTCACCTAATGCCTTTATGGCAAGCCCCTTCATCCTGGGGTTGCCCTTGACGGCGAAATATACCATCGCCTCTTCAGACCTCTTATCCCCGATATTGCCTACGGCCTCGATAGCGCGCTCTACCACGCCGCGGTCCGCGTGCTTTAGCGCCTGCATGAAAGGTCCAAGAAGCCTCGGGTCCTTATACGGCGCGAGGGCGTCTATCGCGCACCTTACCACTATCGGGCTGGTGTCCTTCAACGCCTCGGCAAGCTGCTGCATGGCGCTCGGGTCGCTCATGTTCGCAAGCACTCTCACGGCGGCGGCCCTCACATCTTCAGAGGGGTCCCTGGCGGCCCTGACGAGTATCTCGGTCACCTTCGGCCCCTTCATTCCGTTAAAGGCGTAGATGCCTTTTATCTTTTCCAGCATCTCACCGCTTTCAATCTTTCTGGCGAGATGGTCGATCCTCTCCCTGATCTCGAGTTTTTCGAGGGCATCGGAGGCCGCCTTCCTTACGGCTTCATCCTTGTCTTTGAGCGCCGCTATGATCGTCTCTTTTCTGTTATCCATCCCGCTTAAATCTATATCAGATTCCTTTGGAAGTTTCAAGGGTTTCCGCATACCAGGCCCTGAAGTCACGAATGGCCCTTTGAACCTGCTTTTCGCGCCTGTCCTTGCCGGGCAGCTCGGGCAAAAGCCCCATGTTGGAGTTCATAGGCTGGAAGTCCTTTCGGCTCTCATCAGTTATGTATCCCAGAAGGGCCCCGATGATGGTGGTAGGCGGCGGGCATACGGGAGTAAGCCCGGCGGCCACCCTCATGGCGTTTATCCCAGCCATTATGCCGGAAGCGGCGCTCTCGGTGTAACCCTCGACCCCGGTTATCTGGCCCGCGAAAAATATCGACCCGTCTGACCTCAGTTGCTGGGTCTCGGAAAGGAACCTAGGGGAGTCGATGAAGATGTTCCGGTGGAGTTTTCCGAGCCTCGCGAACTCGGCCTTCTCAAGGCCCGGTATCGTCCTGAAGACCCTTTTTTGCTCAGGGAACGTAAGACGCGTCTGGAACCCGACGATATTATAGAGCGTGTCTTCGAGGTTTTCCCTTCTGAGCTGAACGACGGCGAAGGGGCGTCTGCCGGTCCTCGGGTCGGTAAGGCCCACGGGCCTCATCGGGCCGAAGAGAAGCGTCTTCGGCCCCCTGCCGGCCATGACCTCTATCGGCATGCAGCCCTCGAAGCTTGCCATATCCTCAAACTCACGGGCCCCCACCCTGTCGGAGCTGACAAGTTCGTTATAGAACCGTTCGTACTCGGCCTCGCTCATGGGGCAGTTTATGTAGTCGTCCCCGCCCTTGGACCATCTGGACGCCATGAACGCCCTGCCCATGTCTATGGAGTCTTTGTATACGATAGGGGCCACGGCGTCATAGAAGTTGAGGCTTTCGGTCCCCACGAGCCTCTGGATCTCAGCGGCGAACTCTTCCGTGGTAAGCGGCCCTGTTGCGATTATTACGGGACGGTCTTCAGGCAGTCTCTTTATCTCTTCCCTTATTATCCGCACGCCGGATGATATGAGGGCTTCGGTTATATGGGCGGAAAACGCCTTTCTATCCACGGCAAGCGTCTTTCCGGCCGGCACGCGCGTGGCCTCGGCGGCCTTTACCACAAGGGAGCCTAAAACGCGCATCTCATCTTTCAGGACGCCTGAGGCGTTATCGAGACTGTCGGATTTTAGTGAATTGCTGCAGACAAGCTCCGAGAGGGTCTCCATTGAATGGGCCGGCGAGAAACGCCGCGGCTTCATCTCGATAAGCCTTGCCAGCCCTCCCCTTCCCGCCACCTGCCAGGCGGCCTCGCACCCGGCAAGCCCTCCCCCTATTATCGTGATCTCGTTCTTTAATGTCATATCTCCGGCACTCCGTCTTTCATATTACCCCCCGCTGGAAAAACTCTCAAGTCTTTTTAAGGCAGAAAAAACCGGGCCTTCTTGTCAACCCAGTAAAAGTATGGTAATTTTCCATGATGGACATGGTGAGGGCGCATCTCATAATAGAGGGGCTCGTGCAGGGTGTCTTTTTCAGGGCCACTACCGCCGACGTGGCTAAAAAACACGGCGTGTTCGGCTGGGTCAAAAACAACCCTGACGGGTCCGTAGAGGCAATGATCGAGGGCCGGGAAGAGGATGTGAAAAAGGTCATCGGCTTCTGCCGCATCGGGCCCCCGAGGGCAAGGGTTGACAGAGTGGATGTACGCTGGGAAGACTACAGGGACGAGTTCGACGACTTCCACGCCGTTACGCGCCACAGCAGCTACTGAGAGGTGACCCGTTTTGAAAAAACTCTTGAGCCTTACCATAGCGCTTCTTCTCATTACGGCCTACGGGTGCGCGCACCCCGGAAAGACCGTTGCGAACAAACTGTACCCGGACAGGGACGAACAGGGGCTCGCCGGTTATCACAATGACGACGGAACGGGCGTACTGGAGAACAGGAGCTACAGGATATCGGTAAAGCATATACTTCCGGGTGATGAGTTGGACCAGCCCGACATCCTCATGGACCTTATAAAACGGGGATATGTTGTCTTGAGGATGAAGATCGAGAACCGCTCCGGGAAAAAGATAACATTCAACCCCGTACACACGGCGCTCACGACGGATGCCTTCGATTACAAAAAACCTCTTGAGTACACGGACTTCTATGAGCTCGCCGGGGATAAGGACGACAGGACGAGGCAGAGAAAGGCCGGCGCGATGAAGGGGCTTTTCTACGACCTGACGCTGACGCTTCTGCCGGGGGGCAAGACATCAAAACTGCTGATATTCCCGCCGCTCTCCAATAATGTAAATAAGGCGGACCTTCTCGTCAAGGACCTCTACGTGGGGACCGATACCGAAGAGCTGTACTTCCCTTTCGTAGCCCGCGCGCAGTGATGCGGGAGGCCGCCCTCACCTGTGCATGTACTCATTTACTTTTTCCTTCGTCCTGTCATAGGTCTTATTGACCGACTTTTTGGCGTCCTCCGCCGTCTCTTTTACGGACTTGCCGGCGTCTTTGGTCGTATCCTTCATCTGCTTTTCATACTTCTCAAGCCTTCCGCCGGCCGCCTCGGTCTTCGCTCCGAAGGACTTCAGATACCCGGGCCCTCCGAAGTAAAAGAAGAGCGCCAAAAGGACTATCCCGATCAATACGCCAAAAAAGAACTTTGCCATCCTACCTCCGCCACTCCGTGCAGCCTCTCTATGATTTAAGCCCTTCCTTTATCCTTAACGCCTCTTTGTAGACCTCGCTTTTAGGGAGACCGAACTCCTGGGCAACGGCCTTTACCGCGTCCTTTAGATGGAAGCCATCGGCCAGAAGCTTTTTCAACTCGTCCTCGTACGAAGTTTCGGAAGCGATCTTTCCAGTCCTTATGACCAGCGTCACCTCGCCCTTTATCTCCCGCTCCTTAAGCCTCTCTTTTATCTCGCTCGCGTGGCCGCGCAGGACCTCCTCATGGAGCTTTGTCATCTCGCGTCCCACTACCATCTCGGCGTCCCCGATGACCTCGATGACGGCTTCAATCGTCTCCTTGAGCCTCCTCGGTGATTCGTAGATAACGAAGGTATGCTCCGGGACCCTCATCTCAAGGAGAAACTTTTTCTTCTCAGCCCCGCCGTGTGGCAAAAACCCCTTGAAGGTGAACTGGTCGAGCGCGAACCCGGACACGCTCAATACGGAGATAAGGGCAGACGGGCCGGGGATGGCCACAACGGGAACCCCGCTCTCCACCGCAAGCCTGGTGAGCCTGTAGCCGGGGTCCGAGATCCCTGGGGTCCCGGCGTCCGAGACCAGGGCGATGTCCGTGCCTTCCTTGAGTTTGCCTATCAGGAACGGGGCCTTCTCCTTCTCGTTGTGCTCATGGTAGCTCGTTACCGCGGCAGCTATGCCGTAACGGGTCAGAAGTTTTTTTGTCTGCCTCGTGTCCTCGGCCGCTATCATCCGGGCCTCTTTCAAGACCCTCAAGGCCCTCAAGGTTATGTCCTCGAGGTTCCCTATCGGGGTCGCTACGATATAGAGCGTGCCGGTTTTCATGTCGGTCTACTTCTTTCTTTCAAAGACCAGCGCTGAGAGGAATGTGAAGACGACGGAAAAGACCGCGACAAACATTATATCGACATACATCGGGAACTCGGCCACGAGCCTGCCGCCCCCCGGAAGGAGTATATGCTTGAACGAGTCTACCCCGTAGCAGAGCGGGTTTATGTAGGTGAACATCCTTATGACCGTGGGAAGAGACCCCACGGGATAGAGCGCGCCGCTCAGGAAAAACATCGGCAGCACTATGAAGTTCATGATGACGTTGAATCCCTCGAGCGAGGACAAAAACGAGGCGACAAAGAGCCCCATGGCCGTGATCGAAAGCGCCACGAGGAACATGAGGGCTATCATGTATATGACGCCGTCGAGCCCCAATGAAAGCCCCAGAAAAGGCGCTACGAACAGAAGCGCCGCGCCCTGCAGTACCGATAGCGTCGTGCCGGATATGAGCTTGCCGAACACTATCGTGACCCTTGATACCGGAGATACCAGCATCTCCCTTAAAAACCCGAACTCCCTGTCCCAGACTACGGAGATGGTTGAGAAGACGGAGCTGAAAAGGATCGTCATGCCGACTATCCCCGGCAGTATGAACTGGATGTAGCGCTCGCCGGTGTTCGCGTCAATGAGCTTCGTAAAACCCGAGCCCACTATAAAGAGCCATATGAGCGGGCGCGCCATCGTGACGACCAGACGGCCCTTCTGCCGGAAGAACCTCTTGAACTCTCGGAGCACTATGACATATACGGCTTTGTAGGATAACATCTATGAAAAAATCCCTTCCTTGCGTCTCTATAAAATACGGATATGTACTCGCCGCTATGAACCACCCCGGAGCTTTTCTCCGGGGTATCTCCTTAAACCTCCCCTCCAACGAGCGCGAGGGCTGGGCTCCCGTTGCGCTCTTCCGATGCAACGGGAAGCGGGGAGGGTGAAAACCTGTTTTCACCCCCACCCTACCCTCCCCCATCGAGGGGGAGGGTTTTACAAAAAAACCCTCTGGCTTGCTACAGGGAATTTTGTGATTAAAACAAGTCTACTTGGTGCCGATTCTACCGTGCCCTTCCCCGAACTTGTCGCTGTGGAGTTCTCCTCCAGTGGCCCAATTCTCCCTGTCTAACTCGTCGATGAGAACGGTAACCCACTCAGGCTTGACGCCTGTAGTCGATGTGACAGCCTCGGTAACGGATTTCACGAGCCTTCTTTTCTCCTCGACCGTGCGGCCTTTGGCAAGTTTTATCGTCACTATGGGCATCGTTCACCTCGATCTTCTTTTTGAGCGCCCGGAGTGTTTACCGGCGCCTTTATCCCCTGAACCTTGCAGCCGGGCCGTAGTCCCGTATCTCTCTGCCGGTGAGGTTTATAAAGACGTCCTCAAGGCTCGGCTTCTTGAGGTTTACCGAGAGCACCTCGGTGGTCAGCCTGTCGAAGAGCTTGGGGATGAACTTCTCACCGCCCTCCACAAGGACCGAGAGGCCCGCGTCCGTCACCCTGGCGCTGAGCCCGAACTTCTCCCGGATCTCCGTTTTTGCCTTCTCATCGTCCGAGGTCTTTATGTATATGGTATCGCCCTTTAAGGACCTCTTGAGTTCATCGGGCCTGGCAAGCGCTATTATCCCGCCGTTGTCGATGATGGCGATGCGGTCGCAGACCTCGGCCTCCTGCATGTAGTGGGTCGTCATGAAGACGGTATTTCCGACGGTCTTTTTAAGCTTATGTATGAACTCCCAGACATGGCTTCTGGTCTGCGGGTCAAGCCCCAGGGTCGGCTCGTCCAGGAAAAGGACCCTGGGCCTGTGCAGTAACCCCCTTGCTATCTCAAGCCTCCTCTTCATCCCGCCAGAGAACTTCTTGACGATGTCGTTACGCCTGTCGCTCAAACCGACGACGGCGAGTATCTCCTCTATCCTCTCCTCGGCCACCCTTCTGTTCATGTTATAGAGGTAGCAGTGGAACTTGAGGTTCTCATACGCCGTAAGCTCGTTGTCGAGGGTTATCTCCTGAAAGACCAGCCCGATGGAGGAGCGCACCTTGTGAGGCTCCCTCTTGCAGTCAAAGCCGTTCACGAGGGCTACCCCGGAGTCGAAGTTCAGGAGAGTACATAAGATACTTATGGTGGTCGTCTTGCCGGCGCCGTTGGGCCCTAAAAAACCGAAGGTCTCGCCCTCTTTCACATCGAAGGATACTCCCTTTACGGCCTCCACGCCGTTATATCGCTTGAATAGGTTTTCTACCTGTATGATGGGCATCTTCAGTGTGAGACCTTTTCGTTTGAGGGATAAAGCCGGATTATAGCATAAACCGGAAGGTAAACGCCAAACAACAGGGGTGAGCGGTCAAGGACAGGACTTTATCGAAAAGCTGAAAGTGGAGCCTTTGCCGGGGGTGCTCTCCACCTGAAGTCTTCCGTTGTGGACCTGTATGATGTGCTTTACTATGGCAAGTCCGAGCCCGGTCCCGCCGAGGTCCCTGCTTCTGGCCTTGTCGACCCTGTAGAACCTCTCGAATATCCTCGGTATGTCGTCTGAAGGTATGCCTATGCCGGTGTCCCTGATATCCACCTTCACCCATCCGTCGCTTATGAAAGCCGATACGCTTACCTTCCCTCCGGAGGGTGTGTATTTGATGGCGTTATCGAGGAGGTTCACTACTACCTGTTCGAGCCTGTCCCTGTCGCCCAGAACCCGGAAGAGCTTATCCGGCAGCTCGGAGGATATCGTTATCCCCTTGTCGCGCGCCTGTTTTTCAAACCCCTTGGCGGTCGTCAACACAAGGTCCCCGATGTCCACCGGGGCCGATACGATCGTCATCTGGTGGGACTCCAGCCGCGAGAGTGTCAGGAGGTCGTCGATAAGACGCGCCATGCGGGTGGCGTGCCTGTCTATCACGCGCAGGAACTCCTTCAAAATCTCCTTGTCGTCCATGCCCCCGTCTAAAAGCGTCTCGGAGTATCCCTTGATGGAGGCAAGCGGGGTCCTTAGCTCATGCGAGACATTCGCCACGAAGTCCTTCTTGATGGTCTCGACCTTCTTCTCCTCGGTTATGTCCTGCAGGAAAAGGAGCATCTTGAAGTCCCCCCTGTCCTTTATCGGCACAAGGTGGACGCTGAAGAACCTCCCGCCCTCGTTTATCTCGATGTCTTCGGAGCTGCCGCCGAGGTTCTTCATGAAGTCCCCGACGGTCTTCAGGAGGACCGGGTTCTTCACGATCTCCCCTACGGCTCTCAGTTCCACCCCGCCTTCGACGGGGAAGGAGTTGAGGAAAAACGGGTTGGCGTACAGGGCTTTTCCGTCCCCGTTCAAAACCAGCACCCCGGTCTGCATCTCCCTGGCGATCGCTTCGAGTATTACATTTTTTCCCATGGTATCCATGAACCACCCCGCAAGCCTTGCCGGCGGGGTATCCGAAGAAAAATCTGTTTTTATATGCGCGGCCAGCTGCGCTTAATTCAACCCGAAGGAAATATTAAAAAGCCGCGCCCTTAATCCTCTTTGAACCTGTAGCCTACGCCCCTTACGGTCTCTATGTATTTCCCGGCGCCTTTAAGCTTCGACCTTAAACGCCTTACATGAGTGTCCACGGTCCTCGGTATCACGAAGCAGTCCCGTCCCCAGGCCCTGTCCAGCAACGCGTCCCTCGAAAGCACCCTCCCCCTCGAGCCGAGAAGCTCGGCCAGAAGCTTAAACTCCTGCGAGGACAATACCACCTCGGAGCCCTTGACCGTCACCCTGTGCCTTGAGAAGTCAACCGTCAGGTCCTTGAACGAAAGGGTCTTTTCGGGGGCCGGCTCTTTAGCGTCAGAGGCCCTCTTGAGTACCGCCCTTACCCTCAATATCAGCTCTCTCGGGCTGAAGGGCTTTGTGATGTAGTCCTCGGCCCCGAGCTCAAAGCCGATGATCTTATCGACCTCCTCGCCCTTGGCCGTAAGCATTATGACGGGGATCAGGCGCGTGGCCTCAAAGTTCTTGAGACGCTTCAAGACCTCGGTCCCCTCCATGTTGGGCAGCATTATGTCAAGGAGTATGAGGTCGGGCTTCCGAGCCTTCGCGGTCTCTATCGCCTCGGGGCCGTCCTTGGCCAAGAGCACCTTGAAGCCCGCCTTCTTGAGGTTGTAGTCAAGAAGGTTCAGGATGTCCGTTTCGTCGTCTACGACAAGTATCCTCGGGTCATGTCTCTGCACTTATAAGTCCCTTTACCTTCTCTTCTATGTCGTCCCTTACCCTTTCCATGACCTCCCATGGCCTGCCCAGGGGGTCGTCTATCTTCCAGTCGTACTTTTTGCCCTTGAATGTCACGGGGCAGAGGTTGTCCGCCGAACAGCAGCCCATGGTGACGACCACGTCCGCCCACTGGAGCATCTCGTCGGTGACCTGCTTTGAGGTCTGGTTTGAGATGTCTATGCCGGCCTCCTTCATGGCCACGATCGTGCTTCTGTTCACATACCCGGCGGCCGAGGTGCCAGCGCTCCGTGCTTCGACCTTTCCTTTGCCGTACGCCTTAGCGAACCCTTCAGCCATCTGGCTTCTGCATGTATTTCCGACGCACACAAAGAGGACCTTTGTCGGACCTGACCCGGTTGGCATCTCCTCGAACCCTTCAGTTTATTTTATATTTTTTTAACATACCGCCGGAGATACGGCAAGCCCTTTTGTCAAAAAAAAGCCCGGCCGTAAAGCCGGCCGGGCTTTTCCATTCTTTATCCGGCGAGACCGTTTTACCAGAGACCCGTTTTAAGGTACTCGTCTATTGAATCGGCGGCCTTTTTGCCGTCGCCCATCGCAAGGATGACCGTGGCCCCGCCCCTTACGATATCTCCGCCGGAAAACACCCCTTTCTTGCTCGTCCTTCCGGTGTCGGGGTTGACGGTTATGTTGCCCCACTTATTCACCTTTATGTCCGGGGTCGTCTGCGGGATGAGCGGGTTGGCTCCGTTGCCGATGGCAACGATGGCCACGTCGGCGTCGATGCAGAACTCCGACCCTTTCATCTCGACCGGCCTTCTCCTGCCGGATTCGTCCGGCTCGCCTAACTCCATCCTCACGCACTCTACGGCCTTGAGTCTGCCGTCGTTGTCCCCTATGAACCTCTTGGGGTTGGTAAGGAGCTGGAACTTAAGCCCCTCCTGCTCGCCGTGGTGGACTTCTTCGACCCTGGCAGGGAGCTCTTCCCTTGAACGCCTGTAGACTATCGAGACCTCTTCGGGGCAGAGCCTCAAGGCCGTCCTGGCTGCGTCCATGGCGGTATTACCGCCTCCGAAGACCACGACCTTTCTGCCCCTTATGACGGGGGTATCGGCCTCTGGGAACTGGTACGCCTTCATGAGGTTGACCCTCGTAAGATACTCGTTGGCCGAATAAACCCCGGCGAGGTTCTCACCGGGTATGTTCATGAAGTTCGGCAGCCCCGCCCCCGAGCCTACGAAGACGGCGGAGTAGCCGCCGCTTAAAAGCTCGTCTATCGTCTCGAGCTTTCCGACCACCGCGTTCAAAACTATCTCCACTCCCATCCTCTTTAAGTACTCCACCTCCGACTGGACAATCTTCTTGGGGAGCCTGAACTCGGGTATGCCGTACATGAGAACGCCTCCGGCCGTATGCAGCGCCTCGAAGACGGTGACCTTGTGACCCTTTTTAAGAAGGTCTCCGGCTACGGTCAGGCCCGCGGGGCCGGCCCCTACGACGGCCACCTTCTTGCCGGACCACCTCGGAAGCTCCGGTATCTGCACCTCGCCGTGCTCCCTCTCGTAGTCGGCGGCAAACCTCTCAAGACGCCCGATGGAGACGGCGTCTCCCTTCTTGCCGACGATGCAGACCTTCTCGCACTGGTCTTCCTGCGGGCATACCCTTCCGCAAACTGCCGGAAGTCCGTTTGTCTCTTTTATCTTGTGGGCGGCCTCGACGAACTTGCCTTCGGCTATAAGCCTTATGAACCACGGTATGTCTATATTGACCGGACAGCCTCCGACGCACAGGGGCTTCTTGCACTGGATGCACCTTTTCGCCTCTTCCATCGCCTGCTCGGCCGTGTATCCGTACGGGACCTCAAAGAAGTTCCTGACCCTCTCATGCGGGTCCTGCTCCGGCATCACCTGCTTGGGTATCTTCATCCGTTCCTTTGTTTCCTTCGGATCCATATCTTCGGCTGCTCCTTTTCCCGGTTCTTAAAGGCCCGTCCTGGCCAGGTCAGAATCTGTTTTTCAGCGCTTCTGCGCGCCGCGGGGCCTCACGCCGCCGCGGCCTTTATTTCTCGTAACACCTCGGGCCTTCGTGGTAGGTCAACTCCTCCATGGCCGTCTTCTCTTCCTTCATGTAGCTCCTGTTCCTGAGTATCAGCTCTTCGTAGTTGACCTCGTGGCCGTTGAACTCAGGGCCGTCAACGCATACGAACTGGTTCTTTCCGCCGATAGTGACCCTGCACGCCCCGCACATCCCGGTGCCGTCGACCATGATGGGGTTAAGGCTGACCATCGTCAGCAGGTTGTACGGCTTCGTGGTGTTGCTTACCGCCCTCATCATCGGGATGGGCCCGATGCCCACGACAAAGCCTATCTTCAAACCCTCGTCTATGAGGTTCTGCAGTACCTGCGTGACAAAGCCGTGATGGCCGTAGCTTCCGTCGTCGGTCGTGACATAGAGCCTGTCGCTCGTCTCTCTCATCTCCTTTTCGAGTATCAGGAGACCCTTGTTCCTGGCGCCTATGATCGATATGACATGGTTGCCGGCCTCTTTAAGGGCCCTGGCTATCGGGAGCACCGGGGCGGTCCCGATGCCGCCTCCGACGCATACGGCCGTGCCGAAGTTCTCTATGTGGGTGGGTTTTCCGAGAGGCCCCACGACATCCAGGATGGTGTCGCCCACGCCCATGTCTCCGAGCATCGCCGTGGTTTTGCCGACCTCCTGGACGATTATCGTGATGGTCCCCGAGCCGTTGTCGGAGTCGACTATCGTAAGAGGTATCCTCTCGCCATGCTCATTGAGCCTTAAGACCACGAACTGGCCCGCCTTCCTCTTTTTGGCTATGAGAGGCGCCTTTATCTTGAAAAGATATACCGTATGAGCAAGTTCCTTTTTCTCAGTAATCTCGTACATCTCCATGCGCTCCTTTTCAGAGGTATCCTGAGCGTGGATCCCCCGCTGTTGTTGGACGTTTGAAAATACCAGAAACAGGTCCGGCAGGCAACAAAAAAATCAGGCCAGAAGATCTATCCAGAACTCCCTGTTGCCCTTGGCCCCGGTTATCGGAGATTCCCCGGCCCCGACCACGCTGTAGCCGTTTTCGACCGAAAACTCCCTTATCCGCTCCACCACGGCCCTGTGCTTCTCCGGGTCTTTTACGATGCCGCCTTTCCCGACCTGGCCTTTGCCCACCTCGAACTGTGGTTTTATGAGGGCCAATACCCTCCCTCCTTCCTTGAGGAACTCCTTTACCTTCGGCAGCACCTTCTCAAGCGAGATGAAAGAGACGTCTATTACAGCGAGGTCGACCAACTCTCCGACATCGGTTGTGTCCATGTGCCTGATGTTACGCTCCTCGAGTACCACTACCCTGGGGTCGTTCCGTAGACTAACATCGAGAATGCCTTTTCCGACATCCACGGCGTATACCTTTTTCGCCCCCCTTTTAAGGAGGCAATCGGTGAAGCCGCCGGTCGAAGAGCCTACATCCATCACCGCGAGCCCGGCGACATCGAGCTTCCGCTCATCTAGAAACCCGGCGAGCTTCAGCCCGCCTCTGCTGACAAACGGGAGGGTCTCTTTTATGGTTATTACGCTATCGGGGGCTACCTCTTTGCCGGCCTTGTCGACCACCCGGCCTTCGACAAGCACATTTCCGGTCATTATGAGGGCCTGTGCCTTCTGGCGGCTCGAAGCCAGTCCCTTTGCAAGGACCAGTGTGTCTATCCTGACCTTCTGCGGTTTCTTCATCTATTGGGATGCTGAAAAAGTCCGTCCTGGACTTTTTCAGCCACGACTTGGCCGGAGTGAATCCGTCCAAGTCTTACAAATTGCTCAACTTTTTAGTCTAGCAATTGCACTCCCCTTTGGGAGTGGCTGGTAAGGAAGATTCCATTTGTATAGCTCGCCTTATCACTTCGTGAGTCGGCAAGCAACCAGTGGCAATCCATCCGTGGATTGTCGGGGGACCCACCCGATGGGTGGGTCGGTTTGCGTTTTTCCGCAACCTGCTAATAGGATGCTGGAAAAGTCCGTCCATGGCTTTTTCAACTGCGGTTTGGCCGAGTGAATTACAGAACGCCGGTCTACCTGGCAGGAATATCACACTCCCAAGACTGCTTTTCCATAGCCTGCTAATATTATAAGCTGTCAAAACGCGATTTTCACTGACTTGTTTTTGCCCTTAAGGAGCGACCTGGCGGCCTTCTCTATACCCTCGGCGTTGAGCCCAAGAGCGGCCCTCAGTTCCTCCTGGCCGCCGTGCTCGATGAACTCATCCGGCACTCCGACCCTTTTGACCGTGCACCTTATACCCTTCTCTTCAAGGAACTCCATAACGGCGCTGCCGAAGCCGCCGGCAAGCGCGTTCTCCTCGACCGTCACTATGCAGCCTGCGGCGGCGGCCTTCAATACGCACTCCTCATCAAGAGGCTTTACGAAACGGCAGTTCACAAGCCCGGCCTTCACGCCGTCTTGCCGAAGCTTTTCAACCGCCTTCTTCGCAGGATAGACCATCGTGCCTATGGCAAGTACCGTGACATCGGTCCCTTCGGCCATGACCTCGGCCTTCCCGAGAGGGATCTCCCTCATCGGCCCGGTCATATCGACCCCGAGACACGACCCTCTCGGGTACCTTATGGCCGTCGGTTTATTGTATTTCACCGCCGAGTAGAGCAGATGCCTCAATTCATCCTCATCCTTCGGTGAGGCTACGACCATGTTGGGGATATGCCTTAAATAAGATATGTCAAAAAGCCCGTGGTGCGTGGCCCCGTCCTGGCCCACAATCCCTGCCCTGTCAATGGCTATCACGACAGGCAGGTCCTGCAGACAGACGTCGTGGAAGACCTCGTCATACGCCCTCTGCAAAAATGTCGAATATATCGCCGTGACCGGCACGAACCCTTCCCTTGCGAGCCCAGCGGCGAAAGTGAGGGCGTGCTGCTCGGCTATGCCCACATCGAAGAACCTCTCAGGGTACCTCTCGGCAAAGAACGATAAGCCCGTGCCTTCGGGCATGGCGGCGGTTATGGCCACGACCCTGTCGTTTTTGGAGGCGATCTCAGTAAGCGTTGAACTGAAGACGTTCGTGTAAGAAAGGCTCGATTTCTTCTTCGGTTTTCCGGTCCCGATGTCGAAAGGCCCGACACCGTGGAAGCTGGCCGGGTCCTCTTCGGCCGGGCCGTACCCCTTGCCTTTTTTGGTAAGCACATGGACCAGTACCGGGCCCTCGAGCCCGTTTATGTCGCGCAGCGTCCTGACAAGGTCGTCCGTGGAGTGGCCGTCTACAGGACCTATGTAGTGGAAACCGAGCCCCTCGAAGAGCATGCCGGGGGTCAAAAGAGTTATGAGCGAGTCCTCGGCCCTCTTGGCTATTCCCATGAGCCTCTCGCCTATCCTCGGTATGGACTTTATGAAAGCCTCCACCTCTTTTTTAAGGGTGTTGGCGAAGCGTCCGGTTATCTTCCTGCTCAGAAACGACGAGAGCGCCCCGACGTTTTTGGAAATCGACATCTCGTTGTCGTTGAGTATCACGACGATGTTCTTTTTCAGATGCCCGGCCTGATTGAGCCCCTCGAACGCGAGCCCGGCGGTAAGGGAGCCGTCGCCTATGACGGCTACGACCTTGTTCTTTTTGCCGGCGAGGTCTCTGGCCGCGGCCATGCCGAGGGCGGCGGATATGGAAGTAGAGGAGTGTCCGACCCCGAAGGCGTCATGTTCGCTCTCGGAGGGTTTCGGGAAGCCGCTTATGCCGCCCAGCTGCCTCAGCGTGTGGAACGCGTTTTTCCTTCCCGTGAGGATCTTGTGGGCGTATGCCTGGTGGCCCACATCCCATATGATCTTGTCTTCGGGGGAGTTATAGACATAATGGAGCGCCAGGGCTATCTCCACGGCGCCTAAAGAGGAGGCGAGATGCCCGCCCACTTCGGAGACCGTATCGATTATGAATCCCCTTACCTCTTCGGCGACCAGCGGCAGTTCCTTCTGGTCAAGGCGCTTGAGGTCCCCGGGGACCTCTATTGTATCAAGCAATTTTTTCATAAAGATCAGATGCCGGACAGCAACCGGCTATTTTCTCCGTGACACGATATATCTTGCGATGGCCCTGAGGGGTTCGGCCTTTTCATCAAACCCGGAGAGCGCCTCTACGGCCATCCCTACAAGCTCGGCGGCCCTCTTCTTGGACTCCTCCATCCCTATGACGGAAGGGTACGTGGCCTTCCCCTTTTTTTCATCCCCGCCGGTGGCCTTGCCCATCTCCTCACTCGAGCCCTCGACATCGAGTATGTCGTCGGCTATCTGGAACGCGAGCCCGGCGGCCCTTCCGTAACGCGTCAGGCTCTCAAGTTCGTCCCCGGAGGCCTTGCCTATAATCGCTCCGCACCTGACGGCCGAGAGTATCAGCTCGCCGGTCTTATGTATGTGTATGTACTCGAGCACCGGGAAGGGTACGTCCTTCCCCTCGGATTCGATATCCACGACCTGGCCGCCGATCATGCCCGTGGACCCGGCGGCCTTCGCCAGCTCTCCAATGGCCTTTATGACGGAGCCCTTGTCCGCCGAGCCGGTGGCGGCGGCCATTTCGAAAGCCGCCGTCAGGAGCGCGTCCCCCGCCAGTATGGCCGCGGCCTCTCCGAAGACCTTGTGGCAGGTGGGCCTGCCCCTTCTCATATCATCGTTGTCTATCGCCGGCAGATCGTCATGTATGAGTGAATATGTGTGTATGCACTCGAAGGCGCACGCCACATTGAGCGCTTCCCTTGAGTCCGCTCCGACGGCCTCGGCCGAAGCCAGCACCAGAGTGGGGCGAAGCCTTTTGCCTCCGGCGAAGAGGCTGTAGCGCATGGCCTTGTGGAGGCCCTGCGGGTAATCATCCTCCCTGGCAAGAAGGGCCGACAACCCCTTGTTTACGGCCTCGGTCTTCTCGGCCAGATATTTCTCAAGATTCAAGAGTACTATCTCTCCTCTCTTTTTTGGGGAGAACGGGGCCCTACGCGGGCTTTTCCGCTTTAATGGCGCTTAAAATATGATAACAGAATAAAAGTAAGATTACAAGGACGCCTGGGGCTTTAAAAGACACCTGAAGCGGAAAAAAACTCCCTCCACAGACCCCGTAGCGCAGGATAAAAAAACCCCCCTTTGGTCCAACCAAAGGGGGGTTAATCGGCTTTTTAGCTTTTAATCATAGTACCGTAAAGCCCTGTAGAGGGCGCCGGGACTTATTAGAGCTTTACCACGTTTGAAGCCTGCGGACCCTTCGGGCCCTGGGTGATCTCGAATTCGACCTCTTCGCCTTCCTTGAGGGTCTTGAAACCATCGCCGGTTATAGCGGTGTAATGCACGAATACATCCTCACCTGATTCCTGCTGAATGAAACCGAAGCCCTTTGTGTCGTTAAACCACTTTACTTTGCCTCTTGCCATAATCCTTGTGCCTCCTTGTTTTTGGAACTATCCTGTAGCATAAATAAAGGCCGTGGAAGGTTACTGCGGCCTCCACGGCCTGATAACCATTTGCCCAGCCTTGCTGCAACATAGACTGCCCCGTGTAAAATTTAACTCATCCTACCAACTTACATAATATGTGTCAAGCATTTTTTATAACACAAACAAAAATTTTACAACACGCTTTTCCCATGTTTTACGGCTGTTCAGTCTCTTTTTTATTCACGATATCCGAAAGCTTCACTATCTCGACCGACCCGTTGAGGACCTCAAGGCTCTCCTTGATGGCCTCGATCGTCTCCGGGTGCGGGTGACCTATGGCTATCGCGCTCCCGTGCTTTCTGGCGATGGACACAAGCTCGGTTATCTGCCCTTTTATGTAGGTTATGTCCCGTGAGTTGTCAAGGAAGACATTCCTGTCGGCGTTCCTGACGCCTATCTCGCCGGCTACTTTTCCGGCAACGGAATTCGACGAGGTGCGGCTGTCGAGAAAGAACATCTTCCTCTTTTTAACCACATTCAAAACCGACCTCATCTGTCTCTCGTCTTCGGTGAACCTGGACCCCATGTGGTTATTGACGCCCGCGGCGTAAGGCACGGTCTTCAAGTCGTCTTCAATGTTCTTTCTTATCTCTTCGGAGGTCATAGCGGTCAGGAGCGCGCCTTTCCCGGGGTTGTTGTCCCCAAGGTCCTTGGGCTCCATGGGCAGGTGCAGCAAGACCTCGAGGCCCCTGGCGTGGGCCTCTTTCGCCGTGTCTTTGGAGTGGCTCAGGTTCGGGAGCACCGCCACCGTTATCGGGGCGTTAAGGGCTATAAGCTCCCTCAACTTCTTCATGTCCTGGCCCATGTCGTCTATGACGATGGCTACCCTGGGGTAGGCCTTCTTGACAGGAGGCGCCACCGCTGAAGGGACCTCTGGCGCCGTCACCTCCGGTACAAACGGCTTTTGTACCGGAGGCTTCTCCACACGAGGCGCAGGCGCCGGCGTGAACAGGTCCGAGTATTTCACCAAAATAAGCACCACGGCCGCGCCGGCCATAAAACCGACCGCAAGGACCGCCCACAGGGTCAATCCGCCTTTTTTCTTCCTCGCCATGGCTCCCTTAAAAAAGATGAGGCCGCTTTTCAGCGGCCCCAACGAAGGTAGAGTTTTATCTCTCAGCCCGCCTTCTTCGTTGTCGTTTCCCTGAAGATGTACCAGCTTTTGAGGTAATCGAGCGCCCTTTTGAGCTGAATGTCCTCGCCGTCCTTGGCCTTTTCAGCGCCCTCGGTTATCTTTATCTTCTCGATCTCCTTTTTCAGGGTATCGTCCTTTTTCTTGGAGTCAGCCCCTCCCTCGGCCACGAGATGGCCCTCAAGGTCCTTCTCGTGGATGTGTTCCTTGTCCGCGTCTCCTACGATTATATCGGGCTCGATCCCCTTGGCCTGTATGGACCTGCCCGAAGGCGTGTAGTACTTCGAGGTGGTCAGCCTTACGGCCGAGCCGTCGGACAGCGGGATGATAGTCTGCACGGAACCCTTGCCGAAGGTCTGGGTGCCGAGTATTATCGCCCTTTTGTGGTCCTGCAGCGCCCCGGCCACGATCTCGGAGGCGCTGGCGCTGCCGCCGTTGACGAGCACTATCATCGGGTAGTCCGGCTGCGTTTTCGTGCCGTCGGCGCTGAAGGTCATGTTCTGGTCCTCTACTCTGCCCTTTGTATAGACTATCAGGCCGGAGCTTATGAACTCGTTGGAGACCGATACCGCCTCCTTGAGAAGTCCGCCGGGGTCGTTCCTCAAGTCGAGGACAAGACCTTTCAATTTACCGTTCTTCTTCGTCAGCTCCTTCAAGGCCTTATCGAGGTCCTCGGAGGTGTTCTCCTGGAACTGCACTATCCTCACGTAACCGAAGCCGTCCTCAAGCGTCTTGAACTTGACGCTCTTGACCTTTATTATCGCCCTGTTGATGGTAAAGGGCTTTGGTTCCTTGAAGCTTTCCCTCATGATCGAGATGGTCACCGGGGTGTCCTTTGGCCCCCTCATCAGCCCCACGGCCTCGCTCAAGCCCATGTCCTTGGTGGACTTCTCTCCGATCTTCACGATCTTGTCGCCGGCCTTTATCCCGGCCTTGTCCGCCGGAGTGTCCTCTATGGGAGACACTACCGTGAGGACATTGTCCCTCAAGCCTATCTCGATGCCTATGCCGCCGAAGCTGCCCTTCGTGTCTATCTGCATCTCGTTGTACTCGTCCGGGGTCATGAAACTTGAATGCGGGTCAAGCCCCTTGACCATGCCCTTGATGGCGTTGTATATGACTTCCTTGCTATCGACCGGCTCGGCGTAGTTTTCCTGCACTATCCCTAGCACGTCGGTGAAGACCTTCAGGCTTTCGTAAGTGTTGTTTGGTACCGAGACTACCCTCTGCGAGAGCGCCCACGAGGAAAGGGTAAAGATCGCAACAACGACCAGCACACCGCTTAAGACCCTCGGCCTTATCAATCTCTTGATCATCTATAGTCCTCCTGTTATTTGCCGCCTCTTAAAGCCCTCCCGGGCAAAAAGTCTTGTTTGTTTCAAACCTATCTCTCCGCGAACCATGCCATGGGGTCTCTGGGAACCCCTTTCTGCCTGATCTCGAAGTAAAGCCCCGGGGTGGAACTGGCCCCGGTGTCGCCGACAAGCCCTACCTCAGTTCCCTTTTCGGCCGTCTCTCCCCTCTCCTTTAAGACCCTGGAGAGGTTGGCGAACAGGGTGTAGTACCCGCCGCCGTTGTCCATTATAAGGACCTGGCCGTACCCCTTGAGCCAACCGACGTAGATGACCTTCCCTTCGTAGACGCTTTTAACGGGGGCGCCCGCGGGGGCCTCTATCACGATGCCGTTATTGAAGGTGACGGTCTGGAACTTCGGGTGCTTTACCTTGCCGTAGAACGACACGACCGTCCCGTCCACGGGCATCCTTAGTTTCCCTCTCATCGCCGCAAACCCCGAAGCGCCCGCCGCGGCCTCATCCTTGAGGTCCTTCCTCGATTCCTTCTTCTCCTCCTCGGCCCTTAACCTGTTCAGGAGGTCCCTGAGTTCGGCAGCGGCCTCCTCAAGCTCGCTTATCGTCTTTATCCGCCTGTCCTTCTCCCGCTTTATTTCGGAGAGAAACGCCGTTTTTTGCCTCTGCAGCGCTATCGTCTCGTTCCTCTTCGCCAGGGCGGCCCTGTTGGCCGCCGTAAGCTCGGAGTATAACGCCTTGAGCCCGGCCTTCTCGGCCTCGAGGCTTACCAGGTTTCTCTCGTAACCTGAAATCAGGTTGGAGTCCGAGTCCATTATTATCGTCAGGTACTTATGCCTTCTGCCGAGGTCCCTCGGAGACTCGGACGAGAAGATGAGGCTCAAGTACTCGCCGCGGCGCATCTTGTACATCGCCTTGAGCCTTGATTTAAGCCTTTCCGACAAGGCCTCTCTCTCTCTTTCGAGCCGCGCTATGGCGCCGTTCGTGTTACTGACCTTCCTAAGGACCTCGGAGAGGTCCTTTTCCACCTTCCTGAGCTCTTCCCTCTTTTCCAGCAGGTTCTTGTTTATGGTCTCAAGGTCCCCGAGTATGTTCGTCTCTTTCTCGGAGATCGTCTTTACCGACTTCTTTTCTTCCCTTATCTGTTTTTTTACATCCTCAAGTTTCTTCTCTTTCCTTATGACATCCTGTCTGGATGACTTTTTGTTCACGGCCGCGGCGGGCGCCGTGAGGGCCAGCGCGACGGAGAGTATCAGGAGGAAAAGCGGCGCCCTCATACCCTTAAAAATTTCGCCATCGAGATGAGGCTTCCGGCCACACCCATGGTTACCCCCGACACGATAAGGATGACGATGATGACCGGGACCGGCAGAGGCGCTTCCACCACGAAGCTGAAGTACGGCGGTATCTTCGCCGCCACGAGGTAGCGCCCTGCGCCGATGATCAGCAGGGCGACAAGACCGCCTATAAGGCCCTGCACGACCCCTTCGATAAAGAAAGGGATCTTTATGAACCTGTTGGAGGCCCCCACAAGCCTCATTATCTCTATCTCCTCTTTCCTCGCGTACACCGCGAGCCTTATCGTGTTGGAGATGATGAATACGGTGGCCGCCGCGAGGAAGACCCCCATGAAAACGGCCGCGAGCTCGACAAAGCCCAGCAGCGCCGAGACCTTCTCTATCCATTGCCGGTTGAACTGGACATCCTCGACCCAGTCCATGCGCCTCAATCTGTCAACGACGGCGGTGACCGCGCCGGGGTTTTTGTACAGGTCCCCCACCTTTATCTCGACGGAGGCCGGCAGCGGGTTCGCGTCCACCCCCGCAAGTATCGCCTCGTGCCCTTTAAGCTCGTCCTTCAGTTCCTTCAGAGCCTTTTCCTTTGAGACGAACTCAACTGACTTTACTCCGGGGATGCCGAGCACGGCCTGCCTTATCCTGTCCGGCGCCTCGGAGCCGTCTTTTATGTACGCCACGATCTGCGTCCTGTCGCCCCAGCTGTTTATGGCGGCATTCAGGTTTATGAAGACGAAGAGGAATATCGAGAATATCGAGAGCGATACTCCGAGGGTGACCGCGGTCAGCGCCGTGGTAACCATGTTTTCCCTCAGGGAACGGAGCGCGTCCGTAAAGATGTACAGGAGGTTCGATGAGGCGCCCATCACCCGGCAAGCCTCCCGTTCTCAAGATGTATCGTCTTTCTTCCGTACCTCTCTATGAGGCTCTTGTCGTGGGTCGCCACGACAACGGTAGTCCCCCTGTTGTTGACCTCCTTGAAAAGCTCTATGGTCTCCACCGACAGGGCAGGGTCGAGGTTTCCGGTGGGCTCGTCCGCGAGTATTATCGCCGGCTCCTTTACGAGGGCCCTTGCTATCGCCACCCTCTGCTGCTCTCCGCCGGAGAGGCACAGGGGCTTGAAGTTGGCCCTGTGCTGCAGTTTTACGTATGAGAGCATCCTCAGGACCCTGTTTTTTATCTCCCTGGGGCTCACGCCCATGACCTTCAATGCCAGCGCGACATTTTCGAAGACGGTCTTATTAGGGATCAGCTTGAAGTCCTGGAATACGAAACCGATCCTTCGCCTGAGTAAAGGGAGCTCACCGCTTGAGATCTTGAAGTAGTTCCTCCCGTCGATTATTATCTGGCCTTCGGTGGGGGGCTCCGAGCCGAACATGATCTTAAGGAGGGTCGATTTGCCGGCGCCGCTGGCCCCGGTGATGAAGATAAAATCCCCCTTGGCTATCTTAAGGGTAATGTCGGTCAGGGCCGGGGTCCCGCCCTCGTAGTTCTTGGTGACATGAAACATCTGTATCATGAGTTCCGGACCTGGTGGAGTCTATACCCGGGTTTCTGGAAAAAGAGTTATACGACTGAAAAACCGCTTCCGGTGAAGGGCGCGCGCCGTAAAGTTAAAAAACCATTTGATTTCTAACGACTTAGCACAGACGCCTGATTTTTATATTATCCCAATTGCGTTATTTTATGTCAAGGACTAATAGCCCATTTTCCTGTGGAGTCTCAATTATTTTTGAACGGGTGAACGCCGCAATCCCGCCGCTCCACAAGCGGGCCAAGAGCGAGCCGTAAGAACGACAATCACCTTGCCGTGAAGAACCCCCGTCATTTATGGCGGGGTCCCTCAATTTTCATCCTCAGCCGGCCACAACCGCGTCCGCCTCTATTTCCACAAGCATCTCCGGGGATATGAGACGGCTCACCTCGACCATGCATGTGGCGGGGCGGATCTCACCGAAGACCGAACCGTGGGCCTTGCCTATCTTCTCCCAGGCATCGATGTTCGTGACATAGATTCGGGTGCGGACGACATCTTTAAGACCTGCTCCGGCCGACTTCAGCGCTGCCTCGATGTTTTTCAACGCCTGTCGCGTCTGCGCCGCAGGGTCTCCCGGGCCTACGATCTTGCCGTCTTTGTCGGTGGCGGTCGTGCCGGAAACGAATACCGTTGTGCCGATCCGCACAGCCCTCGAGTACCCGATTATCGGTTCCCATGTCGATCCTGTGGAAATGTTCTTTCTCTCCATGATTGTCACATCCTCCTTCGGAATCTCAGATTGAATTTTTGAGGCCTTTAAGCGACGCCGATTGCCGCCATGTCCGCTCCAGCTTGACGGAAATAAAAAAAAGTACCATCCGGTCATATCCGGATGGTACTCATGAGCCGATAGAGCAAGACCTTTAAGAAGGCCCTGAGAGGCAGGCATTAAAATTCTCCGCCATAAATGACGTAGAATTTTGATGGTATGGAAAGATCATTTGTATTTGCCAGCCTTGACCCGCCGCTAAAGCGACGGGATTGCGGAGTGGCACACCCATTCAACCTCTCCAGCAAGTCGTCTTTGCAATAATGGCGGGGCCGACGGGACTCGAACCCGCGCCCTCTGGCTTGACAGGCCAGCGTTATAACCGACTTAACTACGGCCCCGTTATCGAAAGACACCTTTTAAAGATGGTAGGCGGAACAGGGATCGAACCTGTGACCCCAGCCTTGTAAGGGCTGTGCTCTACCAACTGAGCTATCCGCCCGTAATTCGTTTATTCTTTAAGCTCCCGGCAGCCGCGGGTCTTTTAAACCCGCGGAGTCTTCCTATTATAACCGGAAAGTTCCGGCCCTACAACAGAAACAACAACCTCTAGCTTCAGGCAAAACCTGCTCCGTCACTAAAACCGCACAAACACCGGGCAGCCAAAAAACAAGCCGCCAAAACCTCCGACTCACCGCTCACAGGTCGTCCCTGTCATATAACTGCCCCGTAGCGCGGGAAGAAAACTCACAGGGCCGGCAGGAGAGATGCCGCAAGGGCCTGTCAAATACGCATAACTGGACCGTGGCACTGAAAAGAAACCCCGTCAGCTCCTGACGGGGTTTCGAGGTTATCTGAATTTTTTAACAGCTTTCTTGCCGCTTGTCAAGCAAATTGCTCTACGGGCGGCAAGAAAAGCTCTTTTAGTGTCTGATAACAAGGTCGTTTTGCACAGGCACGGCAGCCGCCGTGCCTCCCTGTTCCTTGCTCTCATAGGGAGGCCTGAATATATCTTCCCTGCCCTTGATGCTCAGGGCCTGTATAAGGACCTCGTCCATATGCTCTACGACATGGGGCGTTACCTTCTTAAGGATCAGTGAAGGTATCTCCTTCAAGTCCTTCTCATTGTCCTTGGGTATAAGGACATTTGGGATGCCCGCCCTGTGCGCGGCCAACATCTTCTCCTTGAGCCCGCCGATAGGCAATACCTTGCCGCGCAGCGTTATCTCGCCGGTCATGGCCACATCCTTCCTCACCGGGATACGAAGCAGCGCGGAGGCGATAGCCGTAGCCATCGTGATGCCCGCCGACGGGCCGTCCTTGGGGATGGCGCCCTCGGGCACATGGATATGGATATCGAGCTTCTGGTAGAAGTCCTTCTCAAGGCCGAACTCGCCGGCGCGGCTCCTTATGTACGTCATGGCGGCCTGCGCGCTCTCCTGCATCACATCGCCGAGCTTTCCGGTGATGATGAGCTTGCCCTTGCCTGGCACAAGCGCGACCTCTATGGCCAAAAGCTCTCCGCCGGCCTCGGTCCAGGCAAGACCCGTTGAAACGCCGATCTCGTCCGTGGCCTCGATGGTGCCGTAACGGAACGGAGGAACCCCTAAGAACTTGGGCAGGTTCTTGACCGTGAAGGACACCCGCGTCTCCTTGCCCTTCTTAAGGATCTCCTTGGCGGACTTTCTGCACAGGGTAGCCACCTGACGCTCGAGGTTCCTGACTCCGGCCTCTTTCGTGTACCTGCGGACGACCGAGAGTATCGTGGCCTTGTTAAGGTCGAGGTTGACCGCCGACAGCCCGTGCATCTTTAGTTGCTTGGGCAGAAGGAACTTATCCGCGATATGCAGCTTCTCAAGCTCCGTGTATCCGGGTATCCTTATTATCTCCATCCTGTCCAGGAGCGGATGCGGGATGCCCTGGATCGAGTTGGCCGTCGTTATGAACATTATCTTCGAAAGGTCGTAGTCGCAGTCGAGATAATGGTCGTTGAAGGTGTGGTTCTGCTCGGGGTCAAGGACCTCAAGGAGGGCCGAAGCCGGGTCTCCCCTGAAGTCGTGGCTCATCTTGTCGACCTCGTCCAAAAGGAATACCGGGTTGTTGGAGCCGGCCTTCTTTAACGACTGTATGATCTTGCCCGGCATGGAGCCTATGTAGGTCCTCCTGTGCCCCCTTATCTCGGCTTCGTCCTTGACTCCGCCGAGGGAAAGACGGACGAAGTTCCTGCCCGTGGCCCTGGCAATCGATTTGGCGAGCGAGGTCTTACCCACGCCCGGAGGGCCGACAAGACAGAGTATCGGGCCTTTCATCTCGTCTACGAGGCCTCTGACGGCCAGGTACTCGATGATCCTCTCCTTGACGGTCTTCAAGCCGTAGTGGTCTTCTTCGAGGACGCGTTCGGCCTCGGTGATGTCCTTTTTCTCCTCGGTCTCGTAATCCCAGGGAAGGCTTATGAGCCAGTCTATGAAGTTCCTCGATACGGTGGCCTCGGCCGACATCGGAGACATGAGACGAAGCTTTTTTATCTCCTGCTTGGCCTTCTTCGTGGCCTCCTTGGACATCTTCTTGGTCTTTATCTTCTCCTCGAACTCCTGAAGCTCGCTCTTGAACTCGTCTTTCTCGCCGAGCTCTTTCTGGATAGCCTTCATCTGCTCGGAGAGATAGTACTCCTTCTGGGTCTTCTCCATCTGGCGCTTGACCCGCTGGCGTATCTTCTGCTCGACCTCGAGGATCTCTATCTCGCTCTCCATGATGCTGTAGAGGCGCTCAAGCCTCTTGGTGGGGCTCGGTATGGTAAGAAGCGACTGCTTGTCATCAAGCTTCACCGTCAGATGCGACGCTATCGTGTCGGCAAGCCTCGAGGGGTCCTCGATGGAAGACACGCTCATGATCATCTCCGGAGGGACCCTCTTGTTGTACTTGACATAGGTCTCGAAAGACTTTACCACGGAACGCACAAGCGCCTCGGTCTCCACGGTCTCGTCGATGACCTCTTCGACCTCTTCGATGCTTACCATGAAGCACTCGTCTTCGGAGACGAATTCCCTGATCCGGGCCCTTCTCTTGCCCTCTACCAGTACCTTCACCGTCCCGTCAGGGAGCCTCAGGAGCTGAAGTATCGTCCCGAGCGTGCCCACCTCGTAGATATCGTCCGGGCCGGGTTCTTCGGTCTTGGCCTTCTTCTGCGCGGCGAGAAGGATGGATTTATCGTTTCCCATGGCGTGCTCAAGGGCCTTTATGGACTTCTCCCTTCCCACAAAAAGGGGCACGACCATATAGGGGAATATGATTATATCTCTTAACGGTATTAACGGTATCACCAATTTTTCCTTCTTCAAATCTCTTCCTCCCTTTATCCCGCTTAGAAACGAAAACATTGTTTTTTCCCGTTCTTTGTAATGAAGGCTTTTTATTCTCAGGCCGTTTCAGCCCTGTTTCCGTAGACTATGATGGGCTTTGCCTTCTCGAAGATGACGTCCTCGTTTATGATGCACTCCTTGATGTTCGACTGCGACGGCAGCTCGTACATCGTCTCGAGCATCACGTTCTCAAGGATCGCCCTCAAGCCCCTGGCGCCGGCCTTTCTTATCATCGACTCCCTGGCCACCGCCGCAAGCGCCCCGTCGGTGAATTTAAGCTTTACGTTCTCGAACTCGAAGAGCTTCTGATACTGCTTTATGATGGCGTTCCTCGGCTCGGTGAGTATCCTTACAAGGTCTTTCTCATTGAGCTCGTCGAGGACGGCCACCACCGGAAGCCTTCCCATGAACTCGGGGATAAGGCCGTACTTCAGGAAGTCCTGCGGCTCGACATCGTGCATCATCTTCGCGATGTTCGGCTCGACTGTCTTCTTGTGTTCGGCGTTAAAACCGACGGTCCTTTTGCCTATCCTCTGGGAGACTATGGTTTCAAGCCCGGTGAAGGCCCCGCCGCAGATGAACAGTATGTTGGAGGTGTCCACCTGCAGGAACTCCTGCTGCGGGTGCTTTCTGCCGCCCTTGGGCGGGACATTGGCAACGGTGCCCTCGATGATCTTCAGAAGCGCCTGCTGCACGCCCTCTCCGGAGACGTCCCTTGTTATCGAAGGGCTGTCGCTCTTCCTTGATATCTTGTCGATCTCATCGATATAGACGATGCCTTTCTGGCACCTTTCGATGTCGTACTCGGCGTTTTGCAGGAGGCTCAGGATGATATTTTCCACGTCCTCGCCGACATAACCGGCCTCGGTCAGGGTGGTGGCGTCGGCTATGGTGAAGGGGACATTTAATATCTTGGCCAGAGTCTGCGCCAGCAGCGTCTTGCCGCTTCCGGTCGGGCCGACGACAAGGATATTGCTCTTCTGAAGCTCGACGTTGCCGAGCGCCACCCTTGACTCTATCCTCTTATAATGGTTATGCACCGCGACGGAGAGGACCTTTTTCGCGTGGTCCTGCCCGATCACATACTCGTCAAGCACCTTTTTGATCTCGGCGGGCTTGGGTATGGAGTGCTCGCGTTTCTTGAATTCCTCTTTTTCGTACTCCTCCGCGACGATATCGTTGCAGAGTTCTATGCACTCGTCACAGATATACACCATGGGTCCGGCCACGAGCTTCCTGACCTCATCCTGCCCTTTGCTGCAGAAAGAGCAGGTCAAATAACTCCCGCCTTTTTTATTGACTGACATCTGTTTCTCCTCCAGACTTTGCTCAACCGGAAAGCCCAAGGCCTCCCGACCGTTTTTTAATGAACCCTCCGGCCTTTAAAAATACCAGGGTTTTCAACAGTTAAAAGAAAATATCTTTACTTTTTGACCTGTTCCGCCAGGGCCCTCTTATCTATCACCTTATCAATTATACCATATTCCCTGGCCTGTATCCCGCTCATAAAAAAATCCCTCTCCGTGTCCCTGTGTATCTTCTCAAGCGGCTGACCCGAATGCTTCGAGAGTATCTTCGACAACTCTTCCCTGATCCTCAATATTTCCCTGGCCTGGATGTCGATCTCGGTAGCCTGGCCCTGGGCTCCGCCAAGAGGCTGGTGTATGAGTATCCTTGAGTTCGGCAGGGCGAAGCGCTTTCCGGTGGCCCCGCCGGCCAGAAGGAGGGCTCCCATGCTGGCGGCCTGCCCGATACATATCGTGGATACATCGGGTTTTACATACTGCATGGTGTCGTAGATGGCAAGCCCCGCGCTTACAAGCCCGCCGGGCGAGTTTATATAGAGGTGGATGTCTTTATCCGGGTCTTCTGATTCGAGGAAAAGCAACTGGGCTACTATCAGGTTCGCGATATTGTCGTCAACGCCGCTGCCGAGGAACACGATCCGGTCTTTCAATAACCGCGAGTAGATGTCATAAGCCCTCTCCCCGCGGCCCGTCTGTTCCACTACCATCGGGATTAATGTCATATCCCCTCCATTCCGTTTTTTTGCTCTATGAACGCCCCGGAGGTTATTAAACCCAAGGGTATCATTTTTTTGACACTCTGAGGCCAACCGGGTTTTTCAACCCCGGGCGGACTCATTTTTTTACGCTCTGACACTCCCGCAGCCTTCTAAACCAGGAAAGGATGCACAAAGTATTTAATGGCGACAGGTGAAGGCCACCGTCGTGGTCGAAGCTTCGGCCTAAACAATTATATCGGAAGAAAACGGCTTAACTTCAATCTAAGCGGCGGAAATACTTGATTCTATAATGATATCAAATACTTTCTCATGCTTCATGCCGTCTTTTATGACATCCATGGCGCCTTCCTTATTTATCCTCTGCATAAGGGTTTCAAAGGAGACATTCCTTGACAGGGCGATGTTCTTTACCGCCTCATCTGTCTCCGCCTCTGTTACCTGAACATCTTCTTTGGCGGATATGGCGTCGAGTATGAGGTCCTCTTTGACCGACCTGACGGCCATCTCGCGGTACTTCTCACGGAGCTGCTCCGGCGAGAGCGACTCGTCTCCGGGGTTGACGTTGCCCTGCCTCATGTTATCTACGATCCTGTTCAAGATGAGCCCCAAGTACCTGTTGACGAGCGTTTCGGGGACCTCGAACTGGTGCTTTTCGATAAGCTTATCGAGTATTTGTGTCTTCAGGCTCTCCTTCTCGTGGGTCTCCTTTACCTTTATGAGTTCGTCTTTTACCTTAGCCCTCAACGCGTCCAGACTGTCGCACTCCATATCCTTGGCGAACTCTTCGTCGAGCGCCGGGACCGTCTTCTCCTTAACGGACTTGATGGTTATCTTGAATTGGGCCGTTTTTCCTCCGAGCCCCTGTTCGCTGTAGTTCTTGGGGAAGGTTATGTCGGCGTCCCTGGTCTCACCCTTCGATGTACCGGTCAATGCCTCGTCAAACCCCGGCAGCAGGGTCTTCTCGCCGATTATGATGGGATAATCGTTTGTCTTGCTGTTCTTTACAGGAGCGCCGTTAAGGTTAGCGTCGAAATCCACCACTACCATGTCCCCGGCCTTTGCGGGTCTGTCCACATCCTTGAACTCGACCTTCGCCTCGGCAAGCCTCTTTAACCCGTCCTCTATCTCTTTCTCGGAGATATCCACCGGGGTCTTTTTAAGCCCCATCCCCCTGTAATCGTCGATATGAAGCTCCGGGGTGATCTCAAGAGTAAGGGTGTAGACGAAGTCCTTGTCCTCCTCGACCTTCTCGGTCTTCACCTCGATCTTGGGCATCTCCACGGGCGCGAACCCCTTTTCCCTGAGCGCCTCTAGATAGGTCGACTCGATGAGCTTTTTGACGACGTCTTCCTTTACGTGCTCGCCGAAGCGCGACTTCAGGATATTCATCGGTATGGCGCCTTTTCTGAACCCGGCCACCTGTACCGTAGACTTAAGTGACTGGAATCCCGAGTTTATTTCCTTCTTTACCGCCTCGGCCGACACTGTTACCTCCAGCCTCTTTTTTACCGAGCTTAAATCTTCGAGTTGTATTTTTGTCTTCTGCATTTTACCTTTCCTCTGTATATTATTCTTTTATTCAAATCCGTGATCAAAATCAAATGGTGCGAGAGGGGGGAATCGAACCCCCATGGTTGCCCACCAGATCCTAAGTCTGGCGCGTCTGCCAGTTCCGCCACTCTCGCGTCCGACGAGAATGGTATACGTTAATGCATAATGTATCTACCTTGAGTGAACCGTTTTTTTCATATTGAGCGACAGGGAACTTGAGCGGCTTGCGTTACGGAAAAGGAAGAGAGGCTTTAAGGCCCCGAAAACGTTATCCTCCGCAAAAAGGCGTGTAACCGCCTGAAAAGGCTCAAGAACGACAAAAGCTCTTCATTATTATAAGTGATTAACACCCCCCTTGCAACAAAAAAGGTTCCATGACGGCCGCCCCGTAGTCCGGTCAAAAGGCATACGGTTCGGGCTATTTCTTGAGCTTGAACCTCTTGACACTCTCCATGAGTTCCCTGTTCGACCCGGCCATCTCCTCTACGGCCTTGTCGGCCTGCATCGCCCTCTCGATATTGCCGACCGAGATATTCCTGACGGCGTCTATGGCCTCAAGGACCTTAACGGTATTCCTGCTCTGCTCCCTTACGACATTATTGATGTAGACGACCATCTTGTTGACATCCTCGATAGTCTCCGTGATCTGTTTGTTGGCCTCTACCTGCGCCCTTGTGGAGCCCTTGACCCTGTAGGCTATCTCGGCCATACGCTCGGTGGCCCTGGTTATGAGTTCGCTGCCCCTGGCCTGCTCCTGCGTGGCGTTCACTATCCTTCTGGTCATCTCGGCGACCTTTTCGGTGGCCTCCATGACCATGCGGCTCTGGCGGGCCTGTTCGCCTGACGCCCGGGCTATCTCTCTGACGCTCGTGGTGGACCTCTGAGCGGACTCCACTATTTTTTTAAGCCCCTCTCCAGCCTCCATGGACAGCCTCGCGCCCTCCTCGACGGACTCATACCCCCTCTCCATCGATTTAACGGCCTTGACCGACTCTATCTCGACGGCGTCTATGATCTCGGTGACCTCTTTAGCGGAGGTCGAAGTCCTCTCGGCCAGGTCCTTTATCTCGTTCGCAACGACCGTAAAGCTCTTGCCGTACTCGCCGGACTGGGCCGCTATTATCGCGGCGTTGAGGGCCAGAAGGTTCGTCTCCTCGGCGACATCCCTTATGACGTCGAGTATCTTGCCTATTTCCTTGACCTTCTCATAAAGACTGTTGATGATCAGGGTCGATTCCTTCGTTACCCCCTTTATCCTGTCTATGCCGTTTATGGTGGACTCGACAGTCTCCATGCCGGCCCTGGCGTCCTTTATGACCTCGTCGGCGAACCTGGAGGCCTCGGCGGCGTTTGTCTCCACCTCCCTTATCTTGGCGTTTATCCGGGCCATGGCCGAGGAGACCTGTATGGCCGAAGACGAGAGGTTCTCTATGTTCTCGGAAATCTCCTTTATCGAAAAGGACATGTCCTTGGTCGACAGCGCCGTCTCGTCCACGCTTGAGAAGAGCGATTCCATGTTCTCCACGACCTCGTTTATGGACGCCCCGAGTTCCAACAGCGACCCGGAGCCCTTTTCTACCGAATCCGTAAGGGCCTCGGTGTACCCGGCTATCCCCGATATCGCGGTATTGATATCACCCATGCCGGAGCCTATGGAGTCAAGTGAGGCGCCCTGCCTGCTTGAGCCTTCAAGCACATGCCTGCTCATCTCCCGCACATGGCTTGAGATGACCACGGCCTCGTCCGAGGTCCTCCTTATGTCTTCTATCATCGTGTGGAGGTTTCTTACGACCTCGTTGGTCTGCCTGCTCAAATCCCCTATCTCGTCGTTGGTATCCACCGACGCCTCGTAGGTCAGGTCCCCCATGGCAAGGTGCTTGGTCGTATCGACAAGGTCGACTATCGGGGAGGTGACGACCTTTCGTATGAACGCGAGACCCACAAGACCCATGGCCAGTATTACGCCGAAGCCGTAGCCTATGGAGCGCCAGATGTCGGTCATCGCCACCGCCATCTCGCTCTCTATTGGCATGGTTATCTCGAGGCCTCCGACCACATCCCCGATCTTGAAGTCCCTCTTCGGGCTTGTCGGGTACCTGTTATGGCAGTCGACGCAGGTCTGGGAGGTGGCCACATCCGGGATCATGTACCTTACCGACTCCTTGCCCC
The DNA here is from genome assembly GCA_016219115.1 of Deltaproteobacteria bacterium. Lineage (GTDB taxonomy): Bacteria > Desulfobacterota > GWC2-55-46 > GWC2-55-46 > GWC2-55-46 > JACRCH01. Next base: position 570 of record JACRCH010000068.1, on the reverse strand, counting down.
TGTACTTCTCGAACCTGAAGTACCTGGTATCCGAGCCGCTGAAAAAATGCTCGAGGGCCTCCTTCTGGAATGCGTCCTTGGGCCCGCTTGCGGGATTTATCGGGTTTAAACTCAGGATCTCCATGTGGAAGCCTCCCTCGTTGCCTATGGACTCGGAGACCTCCTTGGTGAAGGTAGCCGGCAGGGGTATGGCCTTTTCGGTGTCGTGGTAGGAGCTTGTAACCGTAAGTCCCGCCTCAAGGGCCCTTTTGACGATCGTCGAGGCGTAAAACTGCCTGTCCGCGGCGATCTTCCTTGAAAGGAAGCTCGCGGTAGTGAGAGACATCCTGCGGGTCTGCTCTATCCTCTCCTTATAGATATAGACGCTGTATATGCCGAATATTACGGCCCAGACCAGAGCCGCGAAGATTAATAATTTACCCCTGATACCGAATCTCATCCGTTCCCCTTCGTATATTCCTTTGAGGGCGAGCTGTGCTTATTTTGCAGCGGTTACGAGGGATTTCCCAAAGGATTTGCTTTTCAGCCGTATGATTATTTCTATCGGCTCACCGGACGGCAAACTGAAGT
>JACRCH010000067.1 GCA_016219115.1 Deltaproteobacteria bacterium | reverse complement strand
TTGAAGAGGTGCTTAAACTCCATGAACTGAGAGAAGTCCTTTTTAATGAGCTTAAGCGGATCGACTGCCGCGAAGAAGACCTCAAGGCGCTGGCCGACGATATACTGAAAAGCGATACGGCCCTGGCCGGCCTGATAGAGAGATCTATAGTCGATTCCAAGGGAAGGCTTGAAAAGATAGGAAGAGGCTCAAGGGCCGCGAAGGCATACACCACATTTTAGCGTAAGACCACGTTTTAAAGGTAAAAATATCACGGTGTAAGCCGCGGGACTACTCCCCTTCGTACATTCGCTTATTCCTGCTGATATACACCTCCAAGACCTCTTTAAAGACCTAAAATAAGTAAAATCATCTAAAGTTCTCTGAAAAATCGACGATATGGAATTGTCGGATTAAACAGGGAGGGTTGAATATGGTCAAGATCGATTCGGTCACCGGTCAGAACACGCCACTCTTGGAAAAGACCACGAGTTCAAACGCCCGCGGTTATAACGCTCTCAGGCAGGACTCTGAAGATTCGGTCAAGATATCCGAGGAAGGCAAAAAAAAGCATATATTCGGACAGCTTATGGCGCGTATCTCCGAGGGGAACGGCGCCAAAAAGGACATTGACAGGTAAATCTTAAGCCGGTAAGCTTATACTGGAATAAAAGGTTATCGTCGGCGTAGGCTGTTTTTTAAAAAAATAGTTTTAGGGGTTTCGATTCGGATGACATCAAATAATTTCAGGATCCTGATAACGGACGACGACGGCGATCTTAGAGAACTTTTGACCGAGGCCGTAAAGAACTGGGGTTATGTGGTTTCCGTGGCAAGGGACGGCGAAGAGGCGTTGAGGAAGCTCCGTATGGAGCGCTACGATGTGGTTATAACCGACCTCATGATGCCCGGCATGGACGGCCTGATATTGCTCAAGAAGATCAAGGAACTGGACAAAGAGATACTCGTCATCATCATCACCGGCTACGCCACGATCGAGACCGCCGTAAAGGCGATAGAGACAGGCGCGTACGACTACATAGCGAAGCCTTTCAGGCTCGACGAGCTTATGATCGTGATCAAGAACGCCTGTGAAAGACTCAGGCTGACCTCCCAGAACAAGGCGCTCCTTGACGAGCTCAGGACTGCGTACGGCGAGATAGCCGTACTTAAAGGGGCGCTGTCACAGTCGTCGGCTCAACCTGAAGCGGAAGATAAATCGTTTACCGCGGACAGGCACGAAGGCACGGCCAGCCCGTTCAAACAACAGGAATACCTCAAGGAAGCGGACAGGTTCATGGTAAGGAACAAGCCGTTCCTTAAGAGCTAAAATACGTAAACGGAGTCAGACCAACTTGGAAGCGTCAGCGGTTATAATAGAACAGATAAAAGTAATGCTCGTGGATGACGATGATTCCGTAAGGGACGCCATCGCCGAGATACTTGAGAGAAGGGGATGGGCCGTCGGCTCGTTCAACAACGCCGAAGACGCCGTTTCGGCCCTGAAGAACGAAAGCTTCGATGTAGTCCTGGCCGATGTCAACATGCCTGGCATAAGCGGCATGGAGTTTCTCCATCTGGCATCGGCGGCGGCCCCCGGGGTCCCCGTGGTCATCATCACCGGGTACCCTTCGATAGACCTGGCGGTGGAGGCGATGAAGATAGGCGCGGTTGACTTTCTGGCCAAGCCGTTCAAGGTGGAGGAGCTTGAGATAACCGTCAGGAAGGCCGTACACGGGTCAAAGGTCGTACGCTCCGAGCGCCACCCCGTCAAAGCGGAGTCCCGTTCCTCCGCAGGCATTCCGGAGAACGCCAAAAGGCGCCTTGAAGATAAGATAAGGGAGCTGTCGATACTACACACGATAAGCGAGACCCTCGATGAGGTGCACGAAAAGGACGATATCTTCAGAAAGACGATGGACATCGCCCAGATAATCGCTGATTCCGACAGGGCCTTCATAATGGTCCTGGAGCATGAGAGCGGCGAGCTTGTCGTAAGGACCGCCACCGGGTATGACGATCTCGGATCGATAGTCGGCAGGAGGTTTTCCGCAGGCACGGAGCCGTTCTCCGGCGTCATAAGGAACAGGTGCTACTCGTACATGTACGCCTCCGTCGGCGAGGCCGCATCGCTTACCGGGACCCCGGTCAGGGACAGAAGGCCGCTTCTTCTGGCGCCCATGCTCATCAACAGGGAGGTCGTGGTCCTTCTGGGGCTTATCGGCAAGAGCACCGCCGGCGAGCTTACCAACGACACGATCTCGCTTTTATTGAACCTTACCGCCAAGGCGTCGCTGAAGATCGAGAACATGGCCCTCTCCGAGAACATCTTCTCAAGCATCATAGGGGCTTTGAACTCCCTCATAAACGCGCTTGACGCCAGGGACACGTACACGAAAGACCATTCAAACAGGGTCACCCAGTACGCAATAAAGATAGCCATGTCGCTCCATTCGCCTCAGGACGTCCTTGACAGCATAAGTTTCGCCGGCCCGCTCCATGACATCGGAAAGATCGGCGTGAGAGACGAGATACTTCTCAAGAAGGGCCACTTCACCGCCGACGAAAGGGAGATAATGAAGTCCCATGTCGTAAGGGGCGAGGAGATATTGAGGCCTTTAAACCTCCTGTTGTCCGAGAAGTCGGTGGTCCTGTACCACCACGAGAGATGGGACGGAGGGGGATACCCGACAGGGCTCACCGGGCACAATATCCCGACAGTGGCCAGGATCTTCAGCGTGGCCGATACCTTCGACGCGATGACCTCGACCAGGCCTTACAGACAGGCGCTCAGTTTCGAGGTGGCGAGAGACGAGATAATAAGGTGCAAAGGAACGCAGTTCGACCCGGAGATTGTCGAAGCCTTCCTGGCAAGCGGCATCCTGAAAGGATATCATTAAATGGACGACGTCATAACGGACTACAAGGCCGGCGGATTTCAGGAGAGGCAGTACGTAAGGACCGACGACAGGATCCCGGTCTATTACGAACTCTTGAAGGACGGTGATTCAGAAGGCTCTACCCAGCACGAGTGGGAGCTCATGTTCGATGACCTGGAGCCCAAACCCGAGGAGAACCCGAAGCTCTATGAGATCCTCTTCGATATCAACCAGAAACTCAACTTGCTCATCACCCACCTCGCCAGCCAGACGGGCTTCAGCATGCCGGAGGCCAGAGAGGTCAACCTGAGCGGGGGAGGCCTCAGGTTCAACTGTTCGGAGGAGTTCAGGGCCGGAGACAAGTTGATACTGAAGACCTTCCTTCCCATCTACGCCCATGTCATAAAGATAAAATGCGAGGTCATCAGGGCGATCCCCAGGAATGAAGGCGGCTACGAAGTGGCCGTCAAGTACGTCGACATGGACGAGACGATGAGGGACAAGATAATAAAGTACATCTTCGCCAAGCAGAGACAGATGTTAAGGAGCGAGAAGGGCCCGTCGAAGTGACCACGATCCGCCTGCCCCTTTTAAGACATCCAGGCCCGGCAGCGGGCCTGGATGTCTACAGTTCTAAAAATGTTCTTCCCGCCGGTCACGGTCTATCAGGTAACTTGATGCGAATCCATTATTCGCCGTTTGCCAGGACTTTTATCTTGTCATCCCCCGATTAAATCAATATAATAAAAGAAAGAGAGAAGATCGCGACCGGACCTTTCCTTCAAGGAAGGGTCTTTGTGTTTTTGCATTTCAGCTGAAGTGTTAGAGGCCCGGGATGATCGGTAAAATCAGGGATACCATAGTAAGGCACGGGATGCTCTCCGGGGGGGAGACCGTCATCGTCTCCGTCTCCGGCGGGGCGGATTCCACGGTACTCTTGCGTCTTTTGACGGAGCTTAAGGAGGAGTACTCCCTGAGGCTGATAGTAAGTCATCTGAACCATAACCTGCGCGGTAAAGAGTCTTTAAGGGATATGATGTTCGTAAAGGCGCTTTCGAAAAAGCTCGGCTTGGAGTTCGCCGGAAAGACCCTTGCGGCAGGCGAGTTTAAAAAGGCCGAAGGGTCTTTGCAGGAGGCTGCCCGGGACAAGAGGTACGCCTTCCTGGAGGAGACCGCCGGGAAGTACGGCGCCGGAAGGATAGCCCTCGGACATACCGAGGACGATCAGGCCGAGACCGTTCTGATGAGGCTTTTGAAGGGAAGCTCTCTGGCGGGCCTTGCCGGCATCCCTCCGGTAAGGGGGCCTTTCATAAGGCCCCTTATAGAGGTGACGAGAGTCGAGATCGAGGAGTACGCCCGTGAAAAAGGGGTCGGTTATCTCATCGATTCGTCCAACCTGACGGACAAGTACCTGAGAAACGACATCCGTCTTAACCTCATACCGTACCTCAAGCAGCGCTACAACCCCAATATCGTAGAGACTATCGCCCGCACCGCCTCCGTCCTCGCCTCCGATGACGATTATCTTGAGAAAGAAGCCCTGAGGGTTTTGCCAGAGGCGGTTCTGGAGCGTAAAAAGGGGAGAGTGGTACTGGACCGTAAAAGGCTTCTGGCTCTGCATGAGGCGCTCAGTGCGAGGGTATTTCTGTCCGCCGCTGGATTCTTATTTAAAAGGGCTGATATTTCAAGCACTCATATCAACTCTTTCAGAGATGTTATTAATGGTAAAAAGCCAAACGCGGTGGCGGATTTGCCGGGGTTGAGGCTGGCAAGAGAGTACGACCGGATGATAATATCGATAGAGGTCGGGGAGAAGCCCGTTTTTTTCAGCTCCGTACTTAAGGTCCCCGGCAGAACTACGGTCAAGGGCGCTGGAGTCGTCTTTGAGGCGCGTTTGCTGAAAAAAGTCCCTCCAAAGCTCTCCTTGGACGGAAAAACGGCTTATTTCGACTATGACGAGATAGAAGGGCCTATTGCCATAAGGCAGATGGTCCCCGGGGACAGGATGGTACCGTTCGGGATGAAGGGGCACAAAAAACTCAAGGAGATATTCATAGAGAAGAAGGTACCGAGGCCTTTGAGGGCAAAGATCCCCCTTCTTACCTCCGGAGGTGAGATACTCTGGGCCGCCGGTGTAAGGCACTCCGACTTTTGCAAGGTCAAAAAGGCCACGAAGAGGGTTCTTAAGGTCGAGGTCTCGGAAGGTTAAGGCAGGGCTGATCGAAGGGGTTTTAGAGCACTGTTCAAGCTTCAGCGGATTTTTAATATTTCCTTCGGGTTGAATGGGTGTGCCACTCCGCAATCCCGTCGCTTTAGTGGCGGGTCAAGGCTGGCAAATAAAAATGACCTTCCATACCATCAAAATTCTCCGTCATTTATGGCGGAGAATTTTAATTAAGCACGGCTTGCCGCGTATATAAAAACAGATTCCCCTTAGGATACTCCGCATCTTGGCTAGCGGGGTGGTTCATTGACTGGACGAGACTATTTGCGTTTTTAATTGTTGTTTTTTGAGTATTTTGATATATTTAGAGCTTTATATCAAACTCCGCGGGTGATAAATATGCTGATGCCGTACAAGGGCGTGTTGCCCAGATTAGGCGAGAACGTATACATAGAAGACAGCGCCAGGGTCATAGGCGATGTCGAGATAGGCCGGGACTCAAGCGTTTGGTTCAACGCGGTCGTAAGAGGCGATGTCCACTACATAAGGATAGGCGCGAGGACCAATGTCCAGGACAACTGCACCCTGCATGTGACCAAGGACATTTTCCCGCTTATAATCGGCAACGACATCACCATCGGACACAATGTGATACTCCATGGCTGCACGGTGAAGGACAGGTGCCTCATAGGGATGGGCGCGATCATCCTCGACAACGCCGAAATAGGCGAGGACTCGATAATAGGGGCCGGGGCGCTCGTGAAAGAAGGGACGAAGGTCCCTCCCGGAAGCCTTGTGGTGGGCGTGCCCGGTAAGGTCGCAAGAGAGGTAAGGCCCGAAGAAAAGGCGCGCATCCTCAAGAGCGCCATGAACTATATCGAATACGCCAAAAACTATGTCGATTACAGAGGCGTTAAATCACAAAATTCCCTGTAGCCTGCTAGAGGGTTTCCTTATAAAACCCTCCCCCTCGAT
>JACRCH010000066.1 GCA_016219115.1 Deltaproteobacteria bacterium | reverse complement strand
GAGGAGAAGGCTGGGGCGGGGGAAGCAAAAGCGGCCACGAAGTTCGTCCCCAACAAGGAGTTCGAGCTGATACTCCCGATGTCGACCAAATCCGAACTAGTGGCCGTCAAGGCGGCCGAGGAGATCGGCACCGAGATGGGGTTTGACGAGAACTCCATAGGACAGATAAAGGCCGCCCTCGTCGAGGCGTGCATAAACGCGTTCGAGCACGGCAAGCAGAAGTCCGCGAAGGTCTTTTTGAGGTTCGTCGCCGGTTCCGACAGGCTCGTGATATATGTCCAGAACCCCGGGGCGGACTTCGACAGGCCCCCGGGGAAAGCCGGGGCCGAAGGGGAGTCGGGCCTGCCGCGCAAACGCGGCTGGGGGTTCGAGCTTATGAAGGGGCTCATGGACGAGGTCAGGTTTGAAAAAATCAGAGGCGGAGCGAACATAGTTCTGGTAAAATACCTGATCAGAAAAGGAGACGCCGGGAATGAGGCATAAGACTCACAGGGAAGCGGGAGACAGCGTCGTGCTGTATCCCGATAATTATATAAATGTCGTCGAGGGGGAAAAGCTCGAAGACCTCTGCGACCATTATATCGACCTGGGCTTCAAGAGGATAGTAATTGACTTTTCGTCGACGGAACTTATAAATTCCATAGGCATCTCCATCCTCATAGGCATCATAGAGAAGGTGCGCGAAAGGAAGGGTTCCGTTGCCTTCTCCGGACTCAAGGCCGTAAACTACGACATATTCAACATAGTGGGGCTCACGAAGCACATCCCGGTATTCAAGACGGATGAGGAGGCGGTTAAAGAGTACGGGGGCCACGCGGCGCTGTAGCCCGTAACGACCGGACCCCTCTTTTTATAATCATAAAAACGAGATTCCCCCCGGTTTTTTATTATTTCATCGGTCCACCCGACACCGGCTCGTCGGCGCCGTACCGTTCAAAAGCCGCGGCAGTTCCTATGCAGGCTGTTGAAAAACAGCCCGACCCACCCTACGGGTGGGTTGTCCCGGCAATCCATGGACGGGTTATCCACCGGGTGCTCGCCGACTCACGAAGTGATAAGGCGAGCTATACAAATGGAATATTCCTTACCGCCACTCCCAAAGGGGAGTGCAATTGCGAGACTTGAAAAGTCGAGTAATTTGTGAGATTTGGACGACTTGTGCCGCTCGCCGTCTGCGGCCCCTGCATAGGGGACGCATAAGGCGAGCCTTAGAAATGTAAAATTTCCTTGCCAGGCAGAGCAACGCTCTGCAATTCACTCCGGCCAAATCGTTGTTGAAAAAGCCATGGATGGACTTTTTCAACATCTTGATAGAAGGAGGCAATGATGACCGATATCGACCTCAGCCTGGAGAGGTTGCTCTTCAACCTCAACACACTGGCTGAGCTTGGAGAAGAGATAACGTCGCCAAAGGACTTCACCCGCGTCGTGAAGTCGTCCCTCTACATGGTCATGGGGTCCTTTTCCGCGTCCAGGGGGGCCATCTTCCAGCACGACCCCGACAGGAACGCGTTTTACGTGATAGCGTCAAAGGGGCTGCCATCCGCCGCCAGGGAACTTTCCATCAAGTTTGCCCCGGAGACCGTAAAAGAGATAATAAAATATAATAAGCCCGTGGACATGAGGGACGCCAACGCGGCGGCTCTGTTGGGCAGGGGCAAGGCCGAGCTGGACAAGATAGGCTCAAGGGTGGTGGCCTTCCTCATAGTAAAGGACGAGCTTCTCGGCCTCATCTCCGTAAACGACAGGTTCACCGGCGAGGATTTCACGCTCTACGACATGCAGCTTCTTTCGGTCATGGCCCAGCACATATCGTTTTCGCTGCACAGCCATTCGCTTCTGATGAGGCTCATGCACAAGTACACCGAGAACAAGGGCCTCTACGAGAACCTGAGAAGGATCTACTACGACACCATACACGCCTTCGCCGCCGCCATAGACGCCAAGGACGCCTACACCAGGGGCCACTCCCACAGGGTCTCGGCCTACAGCGCGGTACTGGCGCGGGAGATGGGCTGGAGCACGGATGAGATAGAGGGGATAAGGATAGCGGGCCTCCTCCATGACATCGGCAAGATCGCCGTGGACAAGACGATCATAAACAAGGCGAGCCCCCTTACGACCAACGAGTGCAGGGAGTTGAACTCGCACCCCGTCGTGGGCTACGAGATACTCTCCAAGATAAAGTTCCCGTGGAAGGGCATCCCGATGATGACTAGGAACCACCACGAGAAGGTCGATGGGAGCGGCTATCCGGACAGGCTCAGGAAATCAGACATCCCCATGGGCGCCAGGATCATGGCCCTGGTCGACGCCTTTGACGCCATGACAACGGACAGGCCCTACAGGCCCCGGCTGTCGTTCAAGGAGGCGATGGACGAGATAAAGGACAACTTCGACAAGCAGTTCGACCCGGAGGTCGTCACTCCCTTCATCTCGGTGATAAGGAAAGAGGTCACCGGGGAGGTGGAGAACCGCTCCATAGTGCCACTTCTGCAGGAGCACCTCGACGCCGCTACCATCAGCAGGCTCCTCGATGGTTTCCCCTGCCATATCGAATAGCGGTCCCCATATTTCAAGAATGTCACCCATAATAAAGCCCCCTCCTGTTTTGTCAAAGGGAGGGGGCTTTGCCGTTTGAGGGGCGGCCTTTCCGGGAAAAACCGTTGTGACGGCCTGGAAAAACATCTGATTGCACGCGGTTGGGGCCAAAGGCCAAAGAGGCAGAATACGCTTGACCCAAAGGGCTTTTGACAGTAAAATAAGCGTACTTTTTTCAATAAAAAATTATCGGTCCAGCGCATGTTTTACCGGTGGATTATGAACCTTTTACCCGCTTGCACGGCCATGGCGGAAAGGACTGCTTAAAGTGCGTTTCGAGCCTGAAAAGACAGATAACCGATGAAAAAGCGTTGGAAGGTAACCCCTGTCGATAGAGGACTTCAGGAAGTCCTCGGACAGAAGCTCAGTATCCTGCCCCTCACCGCGCAATTATTGATAAACAGGGGCCTTGTCGATTGTGACAAGGCCTTTTCTTTTTTAAGGCCCTCTCTTGCCGACCTCCACGACCCCTTCCTCTTAAAGGACATGGACAGGGCCGTGGAGAGGACCGTAGCGGCCATCGGTAAGAGGGAGAAGATAGCCGTCTACGGCGACTATGATGTCGACGGCACGACATCGACGGCCCTTATGTACCTCTTTTTCAGGGAGATCGGTGTCGACCTCTCCTGCTACATCCCCGAGAGGATCACCGAGGGGTACGGGCTTAATGCCGGGGCCGTAAAGCTGCTCGCCTCCGAAGGGGTAAAGCTCGTCATAACCGTGGACTGCGGGTCCTCCAACCACGACGAGATAGCGCTTGCCAACACCCTCGGCGTCGATGTGATAGTCTCGGACCACCATGAGCTGCCGGAAGTCCCGCCCCCGGCGTGCGCGGTATTGAACCCCAAGCAGAAAGGGTGCGCCTTCCCTTTCAAGGGGCTCGCCGGCGTGGGGGTGGCCTTTAACTTCCTGATGGCCCTGAGGTCAAGGCTCAGGGAGACCGGCATGTTAGCCTCGAAAGAGCCGAACCTCAAGCAATACCTCGACCTCGTATGCATCGGCACCGTGGCGGACATGGTCCCGCTGGTCGATGAGAACAGGATACTGGTAAGCCACGGCTTAAAAGAGCTTGGGAAGACGAAGAGGCCCGGGCTTGTGGCCCTCAAGGAGTCCGCCGGAGTAAAGGCCGGGAGTATCGATGCCGACAATATCGCGTTCCAGATAGCCCCGAGGATAAACGCGGCCGGGCGGGTGGAGCGGGCCATGACCGCGCTGAAGCTTTTAATCTCGGAAAACCCCGGCGAGGCGGCCCATCTGGCGAGCATACTCAACAGGGAGAACACCTCGAGGCAGAAGCTCGAGGAGGAGATATTCAGGGAGGCGCTGGAGATGCTCGGGGACAGCCCCGACAGGGGAATAGTCCTTTACTCCGACGGCTGGCATCCAGGGGTCATAGGGATAGTCGCCTCGCGCCTTGTGGAGAGGTTCTCGAAACCCACGGTGATGATCGCCATGGACGGCACGGTCGGAAAGGGGTCGGCCCGCGGGGTAAGGTCGTTTGACATACTGGATGGCTTGAAGTCCTGCTCGGAGCTGCTTCTCCGGTTCGGCGGGCATAAGGCGGCGGCCGGCCTTACTATAAACAGGGAGAACATCGAGCGGTTCAAAACCGGGTTTTTCAGGTACTTAAACTCCAGCGTTACGGAAGACGACCTCACTCCCGAGATACTGCTCGATTCCGTCGTCTCGCTCGAAGAGGTCGACGGGAGGCTTTTAGACGAGATAGGAAGCCTCGCCCCGTTCGGGGCGTCGAACCGGGAGCCGCTTCTTTGCATCTCCGGGGCCGACATCGTCACCAGCGAGGTCGTGGGCAACAAGCACTTGAGGGTCATGGTAAGGCAGAACGGGTGTTCGAGAAGCGGTATCGGCTTCGGGCTGGCGCGGCTTCACCCTATGAAGGGAGAGGGATACTCCGTGGTCTTCTCCCCGTATGTGGACGAGTGGCAGGGGACGAAAAACCTCAAGCTCAGGATAAAGGACGTCAAGGAAGGGTGCGTAAATTTCTTGACTTAAAGGCCAAAACGAAATATATTCTAAAGTTGCGAATTTGATGAGGTAATCATGCAGTTCCTTAAGAATAACGGATACGCCAAAAAGGCGGCCCTGGTGCTCGGCCTCACGGTCTTTTTTCAGGCGGCGGGTCTGCCGTTGATGGCCGGCGCCTTTGACCAGGACCGCGGCGGGGTGAGCGGTGTCCTCGATGTCCTCAGGGAGAACAGGACGGGGCTCGGAGAAGTGGAAGAGACCAGGCTTGCCGAGGTCATACTCGGGGAGTCTGAAAAATACAAGCTCGACCCGCTCTTCGTGCTCGCGCTCATCAAGACCGAGTCCAACTTCTACAACTGGTCCAAATCCCTTAACGGCGCCCTGGGGCTCATGCAGATACTCCCTTTTACGGGAAAGGCCCTGGCCGGGGAGCTGAACCTCAAATGGAAGGGCGACGAGACGCTGCTGGACCCGTACGCGAACGTGAAGATGGGAATCCATTACCTCTCATCGCTCAACGAGCGCTTCAACGACATAAACGCTTCTCTGGCGGCGTATAACTCCGGACCTACATACTTCGCCTCGAAGACGCGGGACGGCGACATGGTCGCCCAGAATTATGTGAACAAGGTCCTCTACAACTATAAGGACTTGAGGGAGAGGGCAGACTATTACTGAGCCCTTCAGAGGCGCGCCGCGGAAAAGTCCGGGTTTTCAGGAGGGCCGCCGGCAGATTCCCGGAAGAGGGGTTTTGAGGGAGTTTTCATTCCGCTGACCCGGCGAAGACTATCGGGCCGTGAGAGGACCTCCGTCCCACGGCAAATAAATCGAAGAAGGTGCGAACAAGGATATGGGAACTCTGTCGGCCCCGAAGGTGTGCTCTGTGGACGGCATACTTAACTTCGGGGGTCTTTCAAGGGATATGCTTCAGGACAAACCGGCGCGGTTTTCGGTCCTGCCGGTGCCCTACGACCTGACGGCTTCGTACATAAGCGGGATGCGTAACGGCCCCAGGGCGATAATAGAGGCTTCAACGCACATGGAACTCTACGATGAGGAGCTGGACACAGAGCCTTACGAGGCGGGCATAGAGACGCTCGCCCAGATAGAGTCCACGGCGCTGGGGCCCCGGGAGATGATAAAGAGGGTTAAGAGGGCCTCTTCCGGGATCATCGAAACGGGAAAGATCCCGGTGATCCTCGGCGGCGAGCACAGCATCACGCTCGGCCTCGTGCAGGCTCTTTTGGAGAGATACCCGGACCTGTCGGTACTACAGCTTGACGCGCACGCCGACATGAGGGATGAGTACCAGGACACCCCCTTCAACCACGCCTGTGTCGCCAGAAGGATCTCGGAGCTCTGCCCGATAATCCAGGTAGGCATCAGGAGCTTAAGCGTTGAGGAGGCGGATTTCCTCAAGGGCGAGGTTAAGGCCGGGAAGAAGGCCGGGACGACGATAAAGACTTACTACGCCACCGAAGTGATAAGAGGGATAAACTGGGACGCGGTCGTCAGGAACCTGACCGATAACATCTGCATCACCGTGGACCTTGATGTCTTCGACCCGTCGATAATGCCGGCCACCGGCACTCCGGAGCCCGGAGGGCTCGGCTGGTATGACGCGCTTGGGCTGTTGAGAAAGGCGGCCTCGAAGAAGAATGTCGTGGGATTCGATGTGGTGGAGCTCTGCCCGCTTCCGGGCAATATAGCCCCCGATTTTCTTGCCGCGAAGCTCGTTTATAAGATGATGGGATACGTAAACGAGGGAACCGGTAAGCGGTGAAGACCGGTAAAAGCCGCTTCGCGGCTGCCGTAGCGTTTGGTGTTGAATACAAGTCTCCGAAGCGGTCCATGGACGGGCAGCTCAGGCGCGCCGCCGGAGGCTTTCCGGTTTTTTTATCTTTGGCGGCATCAGCAAGAACAATAAAAATACAATAGTGATCTCGGGGGTAATTAAAATGTTCGTTCCTAAAAGAGTCTTTTTCACAAAGGGAGTAGGCACGCACAAAGAGGAGCTGACCTCTTTTGAGCTGGCATTGAGAGACGCCGGCATCGAGAAGTGCAACCTGGTGCAGGTCTCCAGCATCTTCCCGCCCGGCTGCAAGATAATATCAAGGTCGATGGGGCTTAAAAAACTCTCCCCCGGACAGGTCACATTCTGCGTCATGAGCAGGCTTTCAAGCAACGAGCCCAGAAGGCTCATGGCCGCCTCCGTCGGGTGCGCCATCCCGATGGACAGAAAGCTCTACGGGTACTTGAGCGAGCACCACGCCTACGGTCAGACCGACGCCACGGCCGGCGACTACGCCGAGGACCTCGCAGCCGCCATGCTCGCCTCGACTCTCGGCATAGAACTCGATGAGAACCTCGGGTGGGACGAGAAGAAAGAGATATACAGGATAAGCGACAAGATAGTAAAGACCACCAACATAACCCAGTCGGCGATAGTCAAGGGTGACGGCAAGTGGACGACCATAGTCTCTGCCGCCGTCATGATACTGTAGCCTTAAACCCGTTACTCCGGCCCGCCGGAGACTTCATCCGATGTACCCGTACAGGACTGAATGAAGATAGCTCTTACCTATAACCTTAAGAAGGAAGTACAGAAGACGGAGGGCCTGCCCGAGGATTTTTACGCCGAATGCGACGACATCGAGACCGTCGAGGCGGTCCGGGACGCCCTTCTTGAGCGGCACTCGGATGTCGCCATGATAGAGGCCGACGAGGACGCGTTCGAGAAACTGAGGAGACTTAAGCCCGAGCTTGTCTTCAACATGGCCGAAGGCGTGTGGGGCGAGAGCAGGGAGTCGCATCTGCCGGCGATGATGGAGATGCTCAGGATACCCTATACCGGCTCAGCACCCCTTACTCTGGCGCTCTGTCTCAATAAGGCCAGGGCCAAGGAGATACTCGCGCACTACGGGATCCCGACGGCCCGCTTCCTTCTGGCGCGCGACAACGCCGTCGATATTGAGAAGTACCTCTCTTTCCCGATGATCGTAAAGCCGGCCCTCGAGGGCTCCAGCAAGGGGATAAAGAACGACTCGATAGTGGCAAACCCCTCCGATCTTAAAAGGAAGGTGCGCTCCCTCATAGACGAGTACAGGCAGCCCGCGCTCGTAGAGGAGTACTTAAGCGGCAGGGAGTTCACGGTGGCCATGATCGGCAACGGCGGCTCCCTCAAGGTGCTTCCGATAGTCGAGATAAACTACTCGTCCCTGCCCGAAGGGATAAACCACATCTATTCTTACGAGGCCAAGTGGGTGCTTGACCGCCCCGAGGCCCCGTTGAACATCTTCAAATGCCCTGCCGAGATACCCGAGAGGCTCAAAAAAGCCATCGAGAGCGTCTCGATCGACGCGTTCAGGGCGCTGGATGTGAGGGACTGGTGCAGGATAGACGTAAGGCTTGACGCCGCCGGAGTGCCGCACGTAATCGAGCTCAACCCCCTTCCCGGCATACTCATGGACCCCAATTGCAACTCGTGCTTCCCGAAGGCCGCTCGCGCCGCCGGGATGTCCTTTACGGAGCTTGTCAATTCGGTACTGGACGCGGCGCGGGAAAGGTACGGGATATGACCGTCAAAAACGTACGGATAGTCTTCAACGACGACTTCAGCGAAGGCGTTCACGACATGTATGTCCTTGACGGGCAGAAGATAAAGCTGGACAACAACATCACCGGCACCGTAAAAGAGGTCGAGGCGTCCCTCAAGAAGGAAGGCTTCACGACGGGCCTCATACCGTTAAGGCCATTGAAGCTCGACAACCTCGATGATTTCATCCTCAAGATAAAGGCCGCGGCCGCCGAGGACTGCATTGTCTTCAACCTCTGCGAGGAGGCCTTCGGCAAGAGTTCGTTCGAGATGCACATCGCGGCCCTCCTGGAGCTCTACGGCCTCAGGTTCACCGGCAGCGGCCCGCTGACCCTGGGGCTCGCCCTGAACAAGGGCCTCACCAAGGATATCCTCTACTCCAGCGACCTTCTGACCCCCGAGTACGCCGTCATGAAGGAGCCGCCCACCAAGCTCAAAAGGACCCTCAAGTTCCCTCTCATAGTAAAGCCGCTGAAGGAGGACGCCTCCATCGGGATAGACTCCGAAGCGGTCGTGAAGACCATGAAGGAATTAAAGAAGAGGGTCGAGTTCATAATAACGAAATTCAACCAGCCCGCCATAGTCGAAGAGTACGTAGACGGGAGGGAATTCAATATAGCGGTCCTCGGCAACGGCAAGAACATACGGGCGCTTCCACCCGCGGAGATAGACTTCGTCGATTTCCCAGAAGGCAAGCCTAAGATATGCTGCTACGAGGCCAAATGGGTGCAGGAAAGCCCGTTCTACAAGAAGACGGTCCCGGTATGTCCGGCGAACATCCCCGACGCCATGAAAGACGAGCTGCAGGCCGTAGCCTTGAAGGCCTATCATGCGATGGGCTGCAGGGATTACGCCAGGGTCGACGTGCGGGTCGGCGAGGACGGAAACATCAAGGTGCTCGAAGTCAACCCTAACCCCGATATATCAAGCGACGCCGGGCTTGCCAGGGCCGCGAGGGCCGTGGGGCTCGATTACGCCAAACTCGTAGCCGAGATAGTCACGATAGCCTCTGAAAGGTATGAGTCGACCGTGAAGAAGAAGCCCGTAGCGTGCTGAAAGCTGCGGCGTGAGTCTCGGACAGCCTGAAACGGTAAGAATAAGTGCGTATAAGGAAAACTGTAAGCGGCGACAGGCAGTCCCTGGTGCAAACCGTCGAAGAGACCGCCAACCTGACCGGCGAGGAAAAAAAGTGCGCCATAGAGCTTCTTGATATTTACTTTAACAATCCCCTCCAAAAAGATTATTTTTTCATGACGGCGACGGACGCCTCTGAAAGCCCGATAGGATATGTCTGCTACGGCGGGAGGCCCCTTACGGAAGCGGTCTACGACCTTTACTGGATAGTGGTGGCCCCCGAATGGAGGGGCAAAGGCGTCGGCAAAAGGCTCCTTGAGCGCACCGAGGAGGCCCTTAAGGCGCTAGGGGGCCGGATGCTGCTGGCCGAGACCTCGGGACTGCCGGCGTATGAGAGCGCAAGGGGGTTTTACGTCAAGACCGGCTTCAGAGAAGAGGCCCGCATCACCGGGTTCTACAGACCCGGCGACGACCTTGTCGTCTACATCAAGAGATTTTAAACCTTCAGAGCGAGGACGGCTTAACTTGGAACTGGAAAGCATAAAAAAGATCTACGCCGGGTACTCGAGCGTCTATGACGCGCTCTTCAAGAGGTTCTTCTACCCGAGGATAAAACACGCGATAACCTACATGGACATAAAGCCCGGGGACAGGATCCTCGACGTTGGCGTGGGCACCGGGCTGTCGCTGTCGGTATTCCCCAGGTACTGCAGCGTCGTGGGCATAGACCTCTCCACCGAGATGCTCAGAAAGGCGAAGCAGAAGATAGACGAGAACCGTCTCGACAACATAAAGGTCTTGAGCATGGACGCCATGAGCGTGGGCTTCAAGGACGACAGCTTCGACAAGGTCTTCATCTCCCATGTCGTAAGCGTCGTGCCCGACCCGTACAAGGTGATGCAGGAGGTCAAAAGGGTCTGCAGGAAAGGCGGGCAGGTCGTCATCGTCAACCACTTCAAGAGCAAGAACAAGCTTTTAGAGACGGTGGAGAAGATAATTAACCCGGTTTGCAAGAAGATAGGCTGGAGGTCGGACCTGTGTCTTAACGAGTTCATAGACAAATCCGGGCTCAACGTAAAGGAAAAGTACATGCTCAAGAAGATCGATTTCTGGCATATACTCTTCGCCACGAACGACAAGTGAAGACTTCCCGGGCGCAAGACCCCGGGGACTTGCAGGCCGTTAAAAAAGTAAAAACCAAAAGCCAACCATGCCCAAAAGCCTCCCCGGTCTCAGTATCCGGCCTATGACCGCAAACGACCTTGACGATGTCCTCGAGATAGAGAGGCAGTCCTTTCCGAAACCCTGGACCAGAGGCATGTTCGAAAGCGAACTGCGTAACCCCGTCTCGTTCGCCAACGCGCTTAAGGCGGAGTTTGAGGGCAGGGAAACGCTCGTCGCCTACATAATCTACTGGGTCATACACGGGGAGGCGCACATCCTTAACATCGCGGTCGACCCCAGGTTCAGAAGAAGGGGCGCAGCCGATCTTATTCTGGGCACGGCCCTCGAGCAGATGAGAAGGAACCTGGTCTACGAGGTCTTCCTCGAGGTCAGAAGGTCCAACGCGGCGGCAAGGGAGCTTTACGGGAAGTTCGGCTTCAGGGAGAGCTTCGAGAGGAAGAACTACTACGGCGACGAGGACGCTATCGTGATGAGCCTTGCGTTCGACGAATACGGTGAGGAGTACGAGTAGAGTCTGCGGGTGGAACGGGCGGAATAGCAATGGAATCGAAAGACAGAAAGATACTCTTTAACGAAGTGGCGCGCTTGGCGTAAAAATGTTATAATGCGCTATATGGAATCGAAAGACAGAAAGATACTCTTTAACGAGGTGGCGGCCCCGGGCTGCTTCCGGCTCGGCCTTGAGTGGAGGTCCGCCGAGGTCACCCCCGGCCAGTTCGTCATGGTAAGGGTCTCAGACGGGCTTGACCCGCTCCTGAGAAGGCCCTTCGGCGTCTACGGCGTGCACGGAGGGCGGGGCAAAAACCCGTTGAAGGGAAATGTCGTGGAGCTTCTCTACAAGGTCGTGGGCAAGGGCACCAGGATACTTTCGGCAAGGGAGAGAAACGAGAGCGTCAATGTGTTGGGCCCACTGGGCAACGGGTTCCCGGAGGCCGGGAAGGACGAAAAGGTCATCATGGTGGGCGGCGGGATGGGGATAGTCCCCTTCCTCATGCTCGCCAAAAAACTCGGCGACGGGCTGCTGCTTTACGGGGCGAGGGGGAAAAGCGAGGCCGCTCTGGCGAAGGATTTTAAGGGTACCGCGTGCAGGGTAAAGGTCTCCACCGTTGACGGAAGCGTCGGCGCAAAGGGGCTCGTAACCGAGCTTCTTGAACGGGAGATAACGAAAGACTCCGTGGTGTACGCCTGCGGACCGGTGGGGATGCTCAAGGCCGCAACAAAAGTGGCCGCCGCAGCGGGCGTCAGGTGCCATGTGTCGCTTGAGCGTTCCATGGCCTGCGGCATAGGGGTGTGTCTCGGGTGCGCGGTAAGGGCGAAGACTCACGGGGAACGGGAGAACAGGAACTACATGATGGTCTGCTCCGAAGGCCCGGTCTTCGACAGCGAGGATATAGATTGGGAACTACTGTAGAAAAAAATACCGGCGAGAGACTCCCGGTAGAGATAGCCGGGATAAGGTTCCAAAACCCCGTCATGACGGCTTCGGGCACCTTCGGCTACGGGAGCGAGTTCGCCCCGTATACGGACCTCAACAGGCTCGGCGCGGTCGTGGTCAAGGGGCTCTCTTTAAAACCGAGGCAGGGCAACCCCGGCCCGAGGATCGTGGAGACCCCGTGCGGGATGCTCAACGCCATAGGGCTTCAGAACGTAGGGGTCGAGGCCTTCATAAAAGAGAAGCTCCCGTATCTCAGGAAATACTCCACGCGCGTCATCGCCAACATATTCGGCGAGACCATGGAGGACTACTCCGAAGTAGCCCGTATGCTCGACGGGGTGGAAGGCGTGGCGGCCCTTGAGGTCAACATATCCTGCCCGAATGTCAAAAAGGGCGGCATAGTCTTCGGCACCGACCCGTTCGAGGCCGCAAAGGTCGTCATGGCCGTGAAGAAGTCCACGAGGCTTCCGGTCATAACGAAGCTGTCGCCAAATGTCACGGACATAAAGGTCATGGTCAGGGCCGTCGAAGACGCCGGCTCGGACGCCGTATCCATCATAAACACCCTTACCGGGATGGTCGTCGATGTGGAAAAGAGGCGCCCCGCCCTGGCTACCGTCACCGGAGGGCTTTCGGGGCCGGCGATAAGGCCGGTAGCCGTACGGATGGTCTGGGAGGCCAGGAAGGTGGCGAGGACGCCGATAATAGGCGTAGGCGGGATAATGGAGGCCAAAGACGCCCTGGAGTTCATAATCGCCGGGGCCACGGCCGTGCAGGTCGGCACCGCGAGCTTCATAGACCCCAACGCCGCGGTAAAGGTAGCCGAAGGGATAGCGGAGTATGTCGAGAGGCACGGAACGACCGTCAGCAAGCTCGTGGGCTCCCTTGAGGTCTGAAGGGCCGGGGGCGTCCAGGCGGCAAGGTCATGTGCCTCCGGCAGAGCCGGGTCTTACCGGTTTTTAGTTAAAAAAACGCGCCGCATTTTTCTTTCATGTACTCGTCCCTCGTATCATCCTGTCACCTTGACTTTAAAAGGTCTTTTTAATATAGTAACGGGGCTTGAAGCCTCACTGACTCTCTATTAATCTACTGGGCTAATGAAAAATAACAAGTATGACGTATGTATCGTGGGCGGGCTCGGACACGTCGGGCTGCCTCTAGGGATATCCCTTGCCAACGCCGGTAAAAAGGTCGTCCTCTACGACATCGACACCAGGGCCGTGGATACGGTATCCAGGGGCGTGATGCCGTTTGTGGAGTCCGGGGCTGAGCCGCTCCTGAAAAAGTGCCTCGGCACCACCTTATTTATCTCCTCCGACCGCAATGTCATCTCCGAGAGCTACTTTGTCGTAATCGTCATCGGCACGCCGGTGGACGAGCACCTGAACCCCAGGTTCACCATCTTCAAGAACTTCTTCGACGGGATAATCGGCCTCATAAAAGACGACCAGCACATAATATTGAGGAGCACGATATTCCCGGGCACCACCGAGAAGATAAGCGAGTACCTCGCGTCGAACGGCAAAAAAACAAAGGTCTCCTTCTGCCCCGAAAGGATAGCCCAGGGTAAAGCCATAGAGGAGCTGAGAAGCCTCCCGCAGATCGTGTCGTCGTACGATGACGCAGCCGCCAAGGAGGCCGGAGCGCTCTTCTCGGTCCTCACCGAAGACATAATATACCTCTCGCCGACCGAGGCGGAGCTCGCAAAGCTCTTCACTAACGTCTGGAGATACATCCAGTTCGCCATCTCGAACCAGTTCTATCAGATAGCCGCCGGCAACGGTCTGGATTTCTACCGGATATACAACGCCATAACCTACAAGTACCCGAGGACCGCCAGCTTTCCCGGAGCGGGTTTCGCGGCCGGGCCGTGCCTCTTCAAGGACACGATGCAGCTTGCGGCCTACAGCAACAACAACTTCTTTCTGGGCCACGCGGCGATGCTCATAAACGAGGGGCTCCCGAACTTCATCATCCAGAGGTTCAAGGAGAAGTATCCGCTCAGGGAAAAGACCGTCGGTATCCTCGGCATGGCGTTCAAGGCGAATAACGACGACAAGAGGGAGTCGCTCTCCTACAAGCTCAAAAAGATCCTCGAGGTCGAGGCCAAAAGCGTCCTCTGTTCGGACGTCTACATAAAAGAGGAAGGTTTCGTCGCGCCCGGGGAACTGATAGCGAAATCCGACATAGTGATACTGGGCACGCCGCACAGGGAATACAGAAACATCGACACCGGGGACAAGCCCCTGGTAGACGTCTGGAACTTTTTAGGCAAGAAGGGGATATTTTAGTGAAGATACTCGTTACCGGAGCTGCCGGCTTCATAGCCGGGTACCTGATAGAGGAACTCCTGAGACACGGCCACGAGGTCGTCGGCATAGACAACTACTCAAAGTACGGCCATGTCGAGAAGAGCTACGATAAGCACCCCGGTTACTCGTTTGCCGAAGGGGACGTCAAGGACCTCGCTCTCATGAAAAGGCTCATAGGCGAGTGCGACCAGGTGGTTGCCGGCGCCGCCATGATAGGGGGCATCTCCTACTTCCACGAGTTCGCCTATGACCTTCTGGCCGAGAACGAAAGGATAGTGGCCGCTACCTTCGACGCGGCGATATGGGCGTTTAAGAACAGGAGGCTTAAAAAGATAAACGTCATGTCCTCCTCGATGGTCTTCGAGAGCACAAACGTCTACCCGACCCCCGAAGGCGAACAGCTTAAATGCCCGCCGCCCCTGTCCACCTACGGCTTCCAGAAGCTGTCATGCGAGTACTTCGCCAGGGGCGCGTTCGAGCAGTACAAGCTCCCCTACACCATCATAAGGCCATTCAACTGCGTAGGGACCGGAGAGAGGAGGGCGCTCTGCGATACAGAGATCTCCTCGGGCAACATAAAGCTTGCCATGAGCCACGTGGTGCCGGACCTGGCCCAGAAGGTCTTGAAAGGGCAGGACCCGCTCCACATACTCGGCGACGGCAGCCAGATCAGGCACTACACCTACGGCGGGGACCTGGCCGAGGGGATAAGGCTCTGCATAGAGAGCGAGAAGGCCGTAAATGACGATTTCAACTTATCCACTCCGGTGTCGACCACGGTCATCGAGCTTGCCGAGGTCATCTGGAAGAAGATAAACGGGAAGAAGCCCTTCAGATACGTCTCCGACACGCCTTTCAGATACGATGTCCGGAAGAGGGTCCCGGATGTGACCAAGGCCAAAAGGGTGCTCGGCTACGAGGCCGGGACATCCCTGAGCGCCGCCCTCGACGAGATCATCCCCTGGATCAAAAAACAGGTCGAAACCGGCGGGATATAACGGTCTGGCTGAAGATACGAGGGTACCATGTACGATTCTCTTGACATAATCATCCCCGTTTACAACGAAGGCGAGAATATCGGCAAGACGCTTTGCGCGGTCGCCGAAAAGATAAAGACCCCTCACAGGATATCCATCATCTACGACTTCGACGAGGACAACACGCTCCCGGCCGTCAGGCCGCTCCTCAAGAAGTACCCGGTCACCCTCGTAAAGAACAGGTACGAAAAGGGAGTGCTCAACGCTATAAAGACCGGCTTTGAGACCGTCAAGGACGGTGTCGTGCTCGTCATCATGGCGGACCTTTCCGACGACCTCATAGCCGTGGACTCGATGTTCAGGAAGATGAACGAGGGGTATGACATCGTCTGCGGTTCGCGTTACATGAAGGGCGGCCGTCAGATAGGCGGGCCCAGGCTCAAGAAGTTCCTCTCAAGGACGGCCGGCGTTACGCTCCACTTCCTGACCGGCATCCCTACGCGCGATGTCACCAACAGCTTCAAGATGTACAGTAAAAAAGTCCTCTCTGATATAGCCATAGAGAGTAACGGCGGGTTCGAGCTCGGGATGGAGATAGTCGTCAAATCATTCCTCAAGGGATACAGGATAGCGGAGGTCCCGTCGGTCTGGACCGACAGGACGGCCGGAGAGTCGAGGTTCATGCTCAAAAAATGGCTCCCCAAGTATATACACTGGTACCTCTTCGCCTTCAGGAACAGGCTTAAGCGCAAACCTTCCGCGGCAGGGGCCGGATGAAAAAGACGGCGCTTCTGCTCATACTCCTCGTGGCGCTCGGCATAAGGCTCTATTCCATAGGCTCTCCGGCCATCGGGGTGCACCAGTGGAGGCAGAGCCAGACCGCCATGATAGCCGAGAACTTCTACGAGAACGGCTACAGGTTCTTCTACCCGCAGATAAACTGGGCCGGTGGGGCCGACGGCTACGCCGAGACCGATTTTCCGGTATACTCCTTCGTCGTCGCCGTAGGGTACCATTTCCTCGGCGACCATGATTGGGTAGGGCGCCTCTTTTCCGTGTTCTTCTCCCTCGCCACTATCGTGTTCCTTTACCTCCTCGTCAGGAAACATATCGACGAGAGGACGGCGCTCTGGTCGTCTTTTTTCTTCGCGGTGCTGCCGCTTGCGGCCTTCTACGGAAGGGCCATAATGCCCGAGACCCTGATGCTCATGTCTACCGTCGGGGGCATCTATTTCTTCTCGGAGTGGCTCACGAAGAAAAGTCCCGTATATGTCGTCCTCTCATTTATCCTGATAGCCGACGCGTGCCTTCTTAAGCCGACTTCGCTTTATGTCGGCCTGCCGCTGCTCTATCTCGCGATAGAGAAAGAAGGCGCCGGGGCACTCAAGCGGCCCGCGATCTGGGTCTACGCCGTCCTTACAGTAGCCGTGGTCTTCGCCTGGTACTACCACGCGCACAATATCCTCATGGAGACGGGCCAGACCATAGGCCTGTATGACAAGTTCGCTAATTGGGGCCTTCTCTTAAAGGCCAAGTTCTGGAACAGGATAGTGGCTCAGAGCCTCATGGAGAGGCACTTCGCGTGGGTGGGTTTTCCGGTCTTTCTCGTCGGCCTCTTTTTGAGGAGGGAGAAAAAAGGGGAGAGGCTCTTTGACTTCTGGCTGCTTGCCGTGGTCGTCTACATGCTCGTAGCAGGGCAGGGCAACTTCGTCCACGACTACTACCAGCTGGTCTTCATGCTCCCCGGAGTGGTCTTCGTCGGCAAGGTCTTCGCGAGGCACTTCGACTTTAACCGTATCGGCAAGGAGAAGAAGTCGGCTCTTCTGGCCTTCGCCCTCGTCGGGACCGTAGTCTTCTCGTTTGTCAGGCTGCATAGGTCCATAAAGCAGGAGAATACGGAAGAGTCCGCGACCTATAAAATATCCCGGGTGGTAAAGGAGAAGACATCCGGCAAGGACCTTATAGTGACGGTCACGGACGGCGACCCGGCGGTACTCTACTTCTCTCACAGGAAGGGATGGGTCCTGCCGACATACCTTGTGGAGGAGGAGTATCTCGACGGCCTGGTGAAAGAGGGAGCGCTCTATCTTGTGGGTCTCTACTGGAGGTTCGATCAACCGGATGAGAAAGACAAGCTCGAACGCCTCTTCGCGTCAAAAAAATACAAGATGGTATACAACGACAAATCGGCGTTTATAATGAGGCTCAAGGAGCAGGGGCGGGAAAGACCCTGAAAGCGGCTCTTAAGCGGCCTTCTTCCGGTCCCCCGAATTTTTGAATGAATGAGTGTGCCAGCCTTGACCCGCAGCTAAAGCGGCGGGTCAAGGCTGGCGAATACAAATGATCTTCCATACCATCAAAATTCACTGTAGCTTGCTCCCGGGTGGTTCATTCCGACCGGAAAAATAATCCGACCCGTATTGAGATTTTTTTATTTTTGAGCTATTATTAGGACCGTGAACGGATGCGTGATTGAATGGGTGTGCCAGCCGCAATCCCGTCGCTTTAGCGGCGGGTCAAGGCTGGCAAATAAAAATGACCTTCCATACCATCAAAATACTCCGTCATTTATGGCGGAGTATTTTAATCGTATCGAGGTTTGCAAAAAACCAAAGGAGGCGATTTGTGAAAAACCCGCTCAAGAAGGTGGTCAAAAAGGTCTTCAAGAAGCCTGACCTGAAGACACGGATGTACAACGAGTTCGTAAAGATAAAGAAGAAACTCGACAGGGAACTCAAAGTCGTAAGCGATAAATTCCATAAAGAGGTAACGGCGTTAAAGAAGAAGAGCAAAAAAGTGGATATCGAAAAAGAGCTTAAGCTCCTGAAGAAAAGAGGCGACAGTCTCCTGAAGGAGATGAACAAGACGACGAACAAGGTAATGACCGAGGTGAGAAAGGATTATAACCTTGTCCTGGCGGATGTGAGAAAGAGGATCAAGTGAGATGCTGCCGGACCTGAACGCCGGGCCGGTGAAAACACATCTCAAGCGCGTTCCTCGCAGCCCGGGTTGCGGGGTCCTCGTGCGAATGGAAGATGTGACATCCTTGGAGTCAAGGGAGGCTCGCGCCGGAAATGTCCGCGAATAAAAAAACCGGGAAGGAAAAATGCCTTCCCGGTTTTTTTATTCCGTTTCTCGAAAGACCTTGCCGCCTCGCCCTATGTCAGGTCTATCACGCTTATTCTGCTCGCCACGGCCCCGGCTATCGTCATGAAAGCCTGCGAGAGCTTTGAGTCGGGTGAGGATTCCACGATAGGCTTGCCCGAGTCCCCGCCTTCCCTTATGGAGATGTCGATGGGGATCTTCCCGAGAAGCGGCACATGGTATCTCTCGCTTGTCTTCTCTCCGCCGCCGCGGCTGAATATCTCGGTTGTACCGTTACAGTGCGGGCAGACGAAAAAGCTCATGTTCTCGACTATGCCGAGGATGGGGACCTTCACCTCGTTGAACATCTTTATCGCGCGTCTCGCGTCTATCAGCGCGACATCCTGAGGGGTGGTCACCACGACCGCTCCGGTAAGAGGGATCGTCTGGACGAGCGTGAGCTGGACGTCTCCGGTGCCCGGAGGCAGGTCGATGACGAGATAATCAAGCTCTCCCCACTCCACCCCCATGAGGAACTGTTTTACCAGCTGCATCACAAGCGGGCCCCTCCAGATGAGAGGGGTCTCCTCGTCTATCATGAAACCCACGGAGACCAGCTTCAATCCGAACTTCTCGTGCGGGATGAGTTTTTCCTCGGGAGTGGCCATAAGCGGCTCGTGAAGCCCCATCATCATCGGCACGCTCGGGCCGTAGACGTCGGTATCCAGAAGCCCGACCCTGGCGCCTGTCCTGGCCAGGGCCAGCGCGAGGTTCACCGAGACGGTGGATTTGCCGACCCCGCCTTTGCCGCTGGCTACGGCTATCGTGTTCTTGACGCCGGGTATCGGGGCCTTGTCCGGCAGTTTTTTCGCGGTCGGCACCTGCGCCCCGGTCTCTATCAGTACCTCGCTCACGCCGGGTATGCCTTTGACGGCGTTGACGGCGTTTGTCTCAAGCTCCTTTTTGAGCGGGCACGCCATGGTCGTCAGTATCAGGCTGAACTTCACGTTACTGCCCTCGATGACGATGTTCCTGATCATGTTGAGCGTCACAAGGTCTTTGCCTAGCTCCGGGTCCATTACGGTCTTCAGGGCCTCAAGCACCCGGGCCTCGGTTATGGTCGCTGTCTTTGACAATGGCTACCTCCGTTTTGTCGATATTCCAGCCGAAAAAAACCGCCCTTTCCGCGCGGTCACTTCGAGGCGGCTTTCTCCAACGCCTTGAGTATCTCGTCAAGGTCCGCCCCGTCCCTCCTGGCGGCAGCCTCGACGCTTACGGCCCCGCCGCAGCATGAGTCGATCTTGAACTCGGTGAAGACCCCTATGGTCTTCGGATAGAGCTTGATGCAGTCGTTTACGACCATGTCCTTCGATATCTTCATGGTTGTCTCCCCTTCCCGGCTATTTCGTTAAGTTCCCTCAATACCGCGTCCATGTCCGCGTTGTGCATCACCGAGCCGAACTCGATGTCCTCGTGGTTTTGGCCGGGGCAGTCAAAACAGCTCTTTCCGAAGTACTTCCGGAAGACCCTGATGGTATCCGGGTACTCTTTAAGCACCTCTCCGATGAGCATCTCTTTTGTAATCTTGCGTTCTCCCAACTGACCGTACCTCTCCCGCGCCTACTTCTTCACGGGCGTTGGCGCGGCTTTTATCGTTTTGAACATGTTTAAGGCGAAAAAGACTATCGAGAGCCCCTCGACCAGCGAGAATACGAGCAGTACCATGGGGTTCCCGCTTGAGCTCCTTACCACCCAGCCTACAGCCATCCCGACAAGGCCGATATTGGCGAGCCACAGCTGCCAGTACGAGAGCCTGTCGCTCCAGAGCGGCACCCCGGAGAACCGCGGGAGTATGTGGTACCCTACTCCGTATACCATCATCGACATCCAGCCCAGGAGGTTGAAGTGCACATGGATCGGCATCCACGGATACACGGGCCCGGTCACGCTCATCTGTAAGCCTAAAAGTATCGAGAGCATGAAGTATATCAGAGCGAACCTTATGAACCATACCGTGATCTTGCTCATTCTTGACTCCTTGGAATAATTATTGTTAAAAGGGAATAGAAATCCCGTGATGCTCGCTGCGATGACGCGCCCCCGGGGAATAAGGTCCCGGATATTCACAATGTCAAAAAATAAAGTTACCCGGCTTACGGTTATCCTGGCGAGGGTTCGGCGGTTTTCTTGGGAGCGGGCTGGCATGCATCCACAGGGCAGACCTCCGCGCAGGCGCCGCATTCCGTGCAAAGCTTGGGGTCGATTATGTAGGGGGAGCCCTCTGTAATCGCCCCTTCAGGGCATTCGGGCATGCACACGCCGCATGAGATGCATTCTTCCAGTATATGATAAGCCATGGATAGCTTTCTTTAAAAAGTTAAGACCCGGTGCCACGCGGGGCGCAGATACGCTATTTCAGGGCCGGACGGGCTGCTACGGCAGGCTTCCCTTCGCAAAAACGCCATCTCTCCGGCCCTGAATAAGATCTGTCCGTTACGGCCTTTATATGGAAAGGACCTGTTTTACCTCAGGCACTCTCTCCTTTATAGCCCTTTCGACACCCATAACCAGGGTTATCTGCGCGCTCGGGCATCCCGAACATGCGCCCTGGAGCTGGACCTTCACTATACCTTCGGCCTCGTCGATGTCGACAAGCTCCACATCTCCGCCGTCGGCCTGCAAAGCGGGTCTGATCCCGTTAAGAGCCTCTTCAACCCTTTCCCTCAACATATGAACTCCTCCGATAATATATTTGAATCAATATATTATATCGTAAAATATAAAACCCTTTCAAGAAATAATAAATGATTTCTGTCATATCCCGGACATTGGTTTTGGTTTATTAATATACTGCGCTACACTTTGTTCAGACTCCTAAACCCGCCCTGGCGGCAACTCCGGGACAAGGGCCCTTGCTTTTCATGGGCATCTCTGATAGATTAAAGTATCCGCCAAACCCATGTTTTGTTTATCCGGAGAGACCCCTTGAGAGGATTCGGCCCCGTCGATAGAGGCACAGAGAAGATAATCTACGGCTGGCTGCTTTTGGCGGTCATGTCGCTGGTCTTCGCCGGGATATTCGCCCTGCTTGTGGCCATGGCGAGGACCCCGGTGATAGAAGACCTGCTGCCCCTGGGGCGCGACTATATATATGTGGCGCTAGTGGGCCATGTGGACCTGGCGGTAGTGATATGGTTTCTCGCCTTCGAGGGCTTCCTCTGGGCCCTGACGAGCACCGCTCATACCGGGACTTCAATATTCTCCAGGAACCTCGGCCTCGTCTCCGTTATATTATCCGCCCTGGGCATGGCCCTTGTGGTCGTCTCCGCGATCTTCGGGCTCGGACCCGCTGAACTCGCCAACTATGTCCCGGTTCTTGTCACCCCGGTCTTCTATGCCGGGCTTCTCCTGTTCGCCTCGGGGATACTTTTAAACCTGATAAATACGCTTTTTACGCTATTGAAGGTCAAAAGGGACGGTAAAAAGTTCCCGGTCCTTACTTTCGGCATGGCGGTGGCCGGGGTGGCGGTCTTTTCCGCGTTCCTGTGTTTCGCCCTCTCGGGTTACTACCAGTGGGCGACAGGCAAGATCTTCATTGACTCCGAGAGGCTCTTCTGGGGAGGCGGCCACATACTCCAGTTCGCCAACACCGTCTCGATGGTCACGGTCTGGATATACCTCTCGAGGCTGGTCCTTAAAGAGGACCCTGTAAGCCCTCCCGTGGCCAAGGTGCTCTTTATCTTCTACCTCCTTTTCGTACTCCCGGCCCCGTTCATCTATTTCTTCCATGACACCGCCGAGCAGGCCTACAAGGATATCTTCACCAACCTCATGCGCTGGGGCCTTGGGCCCTCCACCGCGATATTCATGCTCGCCTCGGTCTGGAAGATCTTCTCGGGAAAGAGGCTCTGGAGGAACCCCGGCTTTTCATCCCTTGCCCTCTCGATCGCGGTATTCGTCCTCGGCGGCGTGATAGCCCTCCTGATAAGCGGGGTGAACACAAAGATACCGGCCCACTACCACTGCGTCATCGGCGCCGTCACTATTGCCTTCATGGGGCTCTTCTACGAGGTGGTCCCGGCCTTCAACAGGGCCCTGTGGAGTAAAAGGATGGCCGCCGCGCAGCCGTACCTCTACAGTCTCGGCATACTTCTTTTCGCGGTGGGGCTATACATGGCGGGCTCGCACGGGGTTGCCAGAAAGACCTACGGGCACGAGCAGAACCTCAATAATATCGCCAAGGTGATAAGCATGAGCATCATGGGTATCGGCGGCCTTGTGGCGATAGCCGGCGGCATAACCTTTGTCTTGAACGCTCTTTTGACGCTTGTCCGAAGGCAGGGAGAGGATGCCGGGTCGGCAGCGGACCATGAGGCGGTCGGGCTTGAAAAGCTTTGATCTTCCGTGAGTCCGGCCCCGCGGGGCCCGGCACGGAGCGGTTTTTGCGAGATAGATTTGGGGGGGATGCGCCGGGTACGTTGTCCGGGGACGCGTCAGTTTCTTTTTCTTGCAATTATCCGCGCAAGTAATATAATGGGGCTACACTTAAAAGCCGACCATAAGCAGCCCTTTTGATACGGACCCAAACACTTTATCCAAGGAGGTTTCCGCTTTGGAAATCAAAAGGTACCTTCCGCTGTTCAAGCTCAGGATCTGCAGCCTGATAACCTTCAGCGCCATCGTTGGGCTCATCGCGGCGCAGTCCAAGGACTTCACCTTCGGCAAGCTCATGTTCCTTGTGATAGCCACGATGCTCGCTTCCACGTCGGCAAGCGCCTTCAACCATTACTTCGACAGCGACATCGACTCCATAATGAAGAGGACGAAAAAGCGGCCTCTTCCGGCCGGCGGGATCATAAGCTCCAGAACGGTCCTCGGGATAGCGGCAGTCCTCTTCGCGGCCTCGCTTCTGGTCTCCTTCAAGGCCTTGAACCCGATGGTGGCGGTGCACCTGGCCCTGGGGGCCTTCGTATACGCCATCGTCTATACGGTCTGGCTTAAAAGGAGGAGCTGGCTCAATATCATCGTAGGCGGGCTTGCGGGAAGCTTCGCGGTTCTGGCCGGAGGCGCCTCCGTGAATCCGGAGTTCTGCATGCCGCCGGCGCTTCTGGCGATAGTGATGTTTTTCTGGACTCCTTCGCACTTCTGGTCCTTCGCCATATTCCATAAGGAGGAGTATGAGAAGGCGGGGGTCCCGATGCTGCCGGTCGTCATCGGGGACTCCAGGACCGCCCTCTATATACTTATAAACACGGTGCTTTTAGTCGCCTCGTCCCTCGTCCCGTACTTCCTCGGCTACAACGGCCCAATCTATCTCGTGGCCGCCGTCGCCGTAGGCGTCTATTTTATAGTATGGAACATAAGGCTCCTCAAGAACCCCACAAAGGACATTGCCTGGAAGAATTTCAAGATCTCGATGATGTATCTCGGGATCCTTTTCAGCTCCGTCATAGTCGAGATGGGGTTTAAGGCTTTGCTGAGGGTTATTTGAGGGAGGAAAAGTTACAATAAAAGTTCTTGACAACACTGGGGTTTGATTGTATCTTTGTTCAAATTTTTAAAAAACCCAGGAGGATTATCATGAAGAGATTTTTCGGAATCGGTGTGATCGCTTTAACAGTTGCCTTTGCCGGTTCAGCGTTGGCCGCTGACGGAACAGCCATATTCAAGGCGAAATGCGCCCCGTGCCACGGCGCCGACGGACAGGG
>JACRCH010000064.1 GCA_016219115.1 Deltaproteobacteria bacterium | reverse complement strand
TGTAGCGCGTTGAGATAAAAACAACAAAAAATCGTTATAATGACCTCTTCGGGTTTATTTGACTGTATCAAACCCCATTTGATTTTTCCTTCCTTTTAATCCTTTCTCTCTCAGTAATTCCTTATGAGCAGTTCTTCCCGCTTCGCCGCCTTGCCGCATTTACTCCCCAGGGAGTAGTCTATCCTTACCGGCGTAATTTTGAGCCCTTTGAAAGCCGCCTTCATCTCCGGGATATTATTCACTGAGATAAGCATCTTGCCTTTTAGCGCTCTGGCCGCGTCAGCAATCCGCCCGTACTCCTCGAGAGGGAACTCCACGCCGTATCCCTCGGTCCCGTAATACGGAGGGTCGCAATAGATAAAGGTGTGCTCGCGGTCGTACTTCTCGATGCAATCCCGCCAGTTCAGGTGCTCTATAAAGGCCCTGGAAAGCCTCAGGTGAGTCTCGCTTAGCTCTTCCTCGATGCGGAGGAGGTTCAGCCTGGGCGGGCTTGTCGTGGCCGTGCCGAAGGACTGCCCGCGCACCTTGCCACCGAAGGACAGGCGCTGGAGGTAGTAAAACCTCGCGGCGCGTTGTATGTCGGTCAAGGTCCCCGGAGGCGTATCCTGTAGCCACTCGTATATCGTGCGGCTCGTAAGCGCCCATTTAAAGTGCCTCAGAGACTCCTCGAGATGGTTTTGGACGACCCTGTACAAGGTCACGATGTCCAGATTGACATCGTTCAGGACCTCGACCTTTGAGGGCTCCTTGAGAAAATAGAGCGCGGCCCCTCCGGCGAAGGGCTCCACGTAACAGACGTGTTGAGGGAATAAAGGCAGAATCTGCGGGGCGAGACGGCGTTTACCACCGATCCAGGGTATGATACTCAAGCGCACCTCCTAAAATCAAATTAGGTTTGATTTTAGGGATACCCGTGCTAAATTATCTCCGCCCCGTACGGGGAAGCGGATGGCAGCGGGTTATCCCGTACTGTGCGCCAGTGCAGGGTTTAGGGAGCGTCAACTCCCCGAATTGCTGTCCGCTTTTTAGTTGATCACTTGTCCTTTTATCTTTACGGTGAATCTCATGGCGGTTACAACCTGGTTGTCTTTCCTTATTTCAATCTCGCCCAGGTAATTTCCAGGCGCCAGAGACGTCTCAGCCGTGGTCAGCGGGATAAGCCCCCTACCGTTAGTAAGATCGGTCACGAAAGAGGTTATGTCTTTGACTGCTATGGCATAGGCCGTATCAGCGACTGAGCCTTTTGCTCCGAATCGTACTGTCCAGCCTGTCAGGTCTGTGGCCAGATCGTACGGGATTGAGACGCTATCGCCCTGGATGACCTCAACCATCAGACCGTCTTTAGCGTAAGAGGCCTGGACTGACCCCGAGTAAGGCAACACGACGACAGTGGTACCGCCTCCGCCACCGCTTCCAGTTGCGGCCATGTCTCGAGGAGTCCCTTCGTCCGTATATGCCGACGTAAGTTTGCGGTTCGAATGACTCCAGATGGAGCTTATGGGCGCATCAAGATTATCCAGGAGGGTAGCCCTTGCAGCCGTCAGCCTCCCCTCAAGATCATCCACAAGGGCCTTTACGGCCACAAGGGTTTCCGTAGTCCAGCCAACCCCTTTTATGGCTTCGAGCGTCGCCTCAAGGGCAACGGCCCCTTCGGAAAGGTTATCAAGATATCCGGCCCTCGCGGCTGTCAGGCGGCTCTCAAGCTCGTCAACGTAGGCGATAATGGTGTCCAGGTCTGCATTGAGGGCAGAAAGCCCATAGGTCACATGGTTCACGATATTGAAGATGCTCGCGATCCCTGCGTTGTCAGGGGCCGTATAGGCCTCCGCTGCCAGCCTGGAGCTTATTGCCGCATCAAGGTTTGTTTTTACCTTCAACCCGATACTCCCAGCCGTGAGTATCGCGGTTTCAAGCACATCCCATACCGATATTGCGAGGGCGGTGGAAAACGCCGTTAGGGTCCTTGCCGAATAACCCCATATATCCGCAACGAGGGTGCCGAAGGAGGTAAGCGTCCTTGCCGCCGAGGCCCATACCTTGTCAGCCGCTGCCTGTGTGATCTCGACGAGGCCGCCTGCCGTGATAGACAGGGCCGAAAAGTTGGCGGGAAAAAGCTGCGTAAGTGAATATCCGGTCTTGTCGCCCACGACCTGCGCGTTGGAATCCATTTTGCCGCTTAAAAGCGCGGCAGGGAGCCTGGTCTGGATATTATCCGTATCGGACTGCACCAAGGCGATGTCGGAGGCGATAGAGACCCCTGTAGGGGCGCCAAGCCGCGCATAAGCGTCCCCGGTCTGCGGGGTATGCCCCGTAAGGGTCGTAACCGTGGGGATGACCGCTCCCGTATGAGTAACCCCTGCCAATGTAACCAGCCCGCTATTTAGGCTAACTTGTCCCGCGCCTGTGCCGGATGAGAGC
>JACRCH010000063.1 GCA_016219115.1 Deltaproteobacteria bacterium | reverse complement strand
TTTTCTGGTGGACCTTTATGACGCTTCCGGGGACTATTCCCAGGGTGCCGAGCTTATCGAGCCTCATGTGAGAGTTCGAGGCGATGAATATTATCCTCCCCCTCTCCCCCACATTCATCACGCTCAACTGCTGGACTATGGGTTTGAGTTCGCTCGTCTTCCTGCAGCAGTTGCCCCTCGGTATCGGGAGCCCGTGCGGGCATGTCGGCGGGTGTCCCAGAAGCGTACAGATGCTGTCGGTGACCTCGGCTGAGAGTGTGTGCTCGAAGCTGCAGGCGTTCTTCTCGATATTCTCCTCCTCGACGGCCAGGACCTCGGTTAAAAGCCTCTCGGCGAGCCTGTGGCGTCTGATGGCGCCCTCGGCGAGCTTCTCGCCCTCGGAGGTAAGGGTGACGGTGTCGCCCTTTATCACGACGAGGCCGTCGCTACGCATCTTCTCAAGGGTCTTGATGTCGGCCTCTTCGGCGACCTCCTCTATGCCGAAGAGCTGTTTTATCGAACTGCTCCCGAGCTCCCTCTGCGACCAGATGAACTCAAGAACCTCATCTACGCCTTTATCCTTCGTCATCAAGACCTCCTTAGAGCGATACCTTCAAAAACCTCAGCGCGAAGTTCACAATAGCCCCCACGAGTATGGCGAACGGGAATATGAACGCCGACATCCAGAGCGTGGCCTTGAGTCCCCGCTCCTTGATCATCATGAAAAAATTAGCTATGCACGGGACGAAGAGCGTCATCGTCACGAGGCTCACGACCACCTGGATCGGGTCCAGAAGCCCCTTCTTCTGAAGATCCAAAAGACCCGCCGCGCCGTAGTCCCTCCTGAGAAACCCGATGATGAAGGCCTGAGTGGATTCGACGGGCAGGTCCAGCAGTTTCACGATGACCGGAGAGGCCGCCCTCTCAAGGAAGGTGAGCGCGTGTGTCCTGTCGAGCACGAAGAGGAAGAGCGTGCCGAGGATGAAGAGCGGCACGGCCTCCTTCAAGTACCACTCGACACGCACTATCGTCTTCAAGACGATGTTCGTCATCTGCGGCATCCTCATCGGCGGTATCTCTAAAATAAAGTCCGACTGGTCGCCCGGCAATATCAGGGAAGCCAGATACCCTACGAGGAAGAGCGTAAGCAATACTATGGCCAGCCAGACTACAGTGGCCGTAAACGATACCGCCCCGAGCATCCCGAGTATCACTCCGAGCTGCGCGGAGCACGGCACGCCGAGGGCCAATAAAAGAGTCACTATCACCCTCTCCTTCCTGGTCTCCAGTATCCTTGTAGTCATGGTGGCCATGGTGTCGCACCCCAGGCCCAGGACCATCGGGAGCACGGCCTTGCCGTTCAGGCCCATCAGTTTGAAGAGCTTGTCTACCATGACGGCAAGCCTCGGCAGATACCCGGAGTCCTCGAGGAAGCTGAAAAAGACGAAGAAGAAGCCGACTATCGGCAGGACTATCGCTATCGCGTAGGTGAAGGCCATCGTCACTATGCCGTAAGGCCCGACGATGAGGTCGTGTATGATGCCGCCCGGAAAGGCGTACTCCACTACCCTCGCGGCCCACGGGTTCAGGTACTTCCCGAAGATTACCAGTTGCAGAAAATCAACGCTTCTGCCCGCCCCGAGCACGCCGACGAAGCCGTACATGAAAAGCAGCACAAAGAGCAGTATCGGGATGCCCCAGACCGGGTGCATCGAGTACGAGCCTATGAAGACCGAGAGCTTGCTTTTGGCCGGGGGCTTCTGCGTCACGACATCTTCGACGACCGCGTCTACCTTCTTGAGCCTCACCCTGTTTATGATGTAGCCTATCGGGTCCTGATACTTCGCCTGCACGCTTCGGCGTATGCCATCGATGGTCTTTATCGTCTCGGGTTTTAAATTTTTACTCTCCCAGTCCATCAGGGTCTCGTCGCCGGAGAGGAGCATTATGGCGACCGACCTTGATGATATTCTGGTCTTTGGCAGGAGCGCCTCAATCGAGGCGATCCCCTCCTCTATATGGGCTGGATAGGCAATGTTTGAAACCGGCACGCCCCTGTGGTGGAAGGCGTCGGTGAGTTTGTCGAGGTTCCACCTCTGGGTGGCTATCGTCGGTATGACGCTGAGGCCCATCGAGGCGGCGAGCCTTTCGGTATTTATCGTGATGCCGCGCTCCCCGGCCTCGTCGTACATGTTGAGGGCGAGCGTCAGGGGAAGGGACATCTCCACAAGCTGAAGGGTTATAAGGAGGCTTCGTCTCAGGTTCTTGGAGTCCATCACCTGCAGGGCCGAGCCGATATCTTCGTTTAAAAGGATGTCTCTGGTGACGACCTCGTCTTCGGACATCGGGACGAGGGAGTTGACGCCAGGGCTGTCGATGACCCCCTGTGTCTTTCCGCCTCCGAGCTTGACGGTCCCCCTGGAGACCTCGACGGTCGTGCCGGGGTAATTGGATACCGTGGCGTATCTCCCGGTCAGGGCGCCGAATATGACGCTTTTACCAACATTCGGGTTGCCGACGAGGACCAGCCATGTGTCGGCCCTGGGTGAGTTATGTTTGCCGTGGCGGTGGTTCATTAGCTTATGATAATAATATTCATTTTCAATTGCAAGACAAATTTTTTCAGGAACACTCGGAGCAGTAGCCGTATAGCTCAAGCTTGTGATTTACAACGGTAAATCCGAGCTTTTTAGCGGCCTCGGCCTGTAGCTGCTCTATCTTCTGGTTCTGGAACTCGCATATCTTGGAGCATTTTATGCAGATGATGTGGTCGTGGTGGCCGTCATCGGGGAGGTTTTCGTAACGGGTCTGCCCGTCTCCGAACTGCCTGGCTATGGCAAGGCCACACTCGGTTAAAAGCTTCATCGTCCGGTAGACGGTGGCGTAACCGATGTTCGGGGTCTTTCTCTTTACTTTTTTAAGGAGTTCATCGAGGCTTATGTGAGTGTTCGTCTTGAAGAAGGTGTCGGCGATATAGTCTCTCTGCGACGTGGATTTAAGCCCCTTTGTCTCAAGGTAGGACTTAAGGATATCCATCTTACTGAGATTCTGCATACAAATACCTTAGGCTAAAGAATGAAAAGAGGAGGCCGGAAAAAATGGAGCGGGAGACGGGTCTCGAACCCGCGACCTCAACCTTGGCAAGGTTGCGCTCTACCAACTGAGCTACTCCCGCGTTAAGATATCTACGCTTTTGATTGTAATGCTTAGGCCGGCTTGTTCTCTTTTAAACGGAATCTTTCGATAAAAGCGGTCTTTCGGAAGTCCGTAGTGCCCCGGAGATGCGGAGGTGTGACCGGCAACGAAGCTGAATTTTATCACAACTGCTTTTTCTGTCAAGAGTTTAGTGCTTAAAAAAGGCTATTTTCCCATTTTTGAAAGATAAAATTTCAAATAGAGGGTTTTAATATTTCCATACCATCAAAATTCTCCGTCATTTATGGCGGAGAATTTTAATTAAGCGCGGCTTGCCGCGTATATAAAAAACAGATTTCCCTTAGGATACCCCGCTGGCAAGGCTTGCGGGGTGGTTCATTGGCCTTGGCCGTAGCAGCGCAAGCTCACTGCCCTCCCCAGACGAGACGGTGTCAATATGCAAAATTCGCCTGGAACATTATGCCGTTATTTTTCGCGGGCGTTATGAAAAACGAGAGATCGTCCCGTCCATCGGCCCTGTCTACCGCGTCAACGCTTAAATACGCCAGATACCAGCCGAAAAGCGCCTGAGAGAGGTAGTGTTTGTCGTCGTTTACCCTTGAGGCGGCAGGCAGGACCGAAAGCGCGTAATAAAGGGCCTTCATGTACGGGTCGTCCTGCATCCGCGCCGCCGTTATGAAAGGGACCGCCCCCACAAAGGCATGGCCGCTCAAGCCGTTGCTGTCCTCAAAAGGCTTCCAATGCGAGCCCCCCTCGTCAGGGCGTCCGGCGCCTGTGAGCCTCTGGATAACAAGGCCGCCCGGCCCGCCTACAAGCAAGGCCCTCAGTGACTTATCCACCCACTCTCCAACGGGCGTAGTCTCATCCAGGACGAGATGCGCCCCGAAGAGCAGCGGCGCCGTCAGGAATAGCTCACCGGGGACCTTAAAGACCTTTGATGTGTTGTCGGTCCATCTGTTTTTCAAGTTTTCACGGTAGTACTCCCGAAACTCCCTGTCCATATCGGTGTTTGCGAGAATCCCCGGTACCATGCCCCCGGCCAAAAGACATAAGATATTATCCGCGTCGAGATAGAACCTTTTGTAATCGTTCTTCAGGACTGCCGCGTCACGCTCAAGTCTGACTGTCAGACCGGCTTCGCCCCGACAGGGCGTCACTCCGGAAAAAATATCCAGTAAAAAGACGGTTACAAGGATAGATACTGCCTTAAAACGCATATTTAGCCAGGTACTCCCGGTCAGTCGAATCACTCGAAAGTACCCGTTATAAAGATATTTTCGGTAGTTGTCAAGGCTCCTGTTTGGAGGAGAACGCATTTTTTACTAAAAAAAAGTTACAATCTGCCGAAATCTATATTACAATTGAATGGATGCCGCATAACGGCATGCCGATCCGTTCATGGGCAGGTTTTAAGGCCCTCGGAGTTAAAAAGGCGTATGAATTGAAGGACTTGAATGGCATGTTCACTGTCCGGCCGCAGTCTGTCTTGTGATGGACGCGGCATGTATGTAAGGGCCCCATCACCTGCCTCAGGAATATCACTACGGCGCCGGGGCTGTTCCCGGTTAAAAAATGTCAGGTATGCGGCGTCTTTTTTATTCCAATTCGCTGGTTCTATACTGGAGGGTTTGAATGGGCAAAAAATTGCTGGTCACCGGCTCAAGCGGCCTTATAGGGAGCGAGGTGACCGAGTATTTCTCCGACCTCGGGTGGGATGTCCGCGGTTTTGACAACAACATGAGGGCGGATTTTTTCGGGCCGCGCGGCGACACCCGGTGGAACCAGCAGAGGCTCCTTAAGAAGTACAAGAACTTCAGCCATGTCGAGCTTGACATAAGGGACAGGGCAAAAGTCCTCTCCGAGGTCAAAAGGCTCAAACCAGACGCCATAGCGCACACCGCCGCCCAGCCGAGCCACGACCTTGCCGCGAGCCGTCCCTTCGATGACTTCGACACCAACGCCGTCGGAACCCTCAATATGCTTGAGGCGGCAAGGCTGTCTTGCCCGGAGGCGCCGTTCGTGCACATGTCCACCAACAAAGTCTACGGGGACGCTCCCAATGAACTTAACCTCGTGGAACTGCCGACCCGCTGGGACTACAGGGACCCGGAGTACTTCAACGGCATAAAAGAGGACTTCAGGATCGACCGGTCCAAGCACTCGCTTTTCGGCGCCTCCAAGGTCGCCGCCGACGTCATGGTGCAGGAGTACGGGAGGTACTTCGGGATGCCCACCTGCTGCCTGAGGGGCGGGTGCCTGACCGGGCCCAACCACAGCGGCGTGGAGCTTCACGGCTTTTTAAGCTACCTCATAAAATGCAACCTCGAAAAAAAGACCTACCGCATCTTCGGCTACAAGGGCAAGCAGGTCCGTGACAACATACATTCCCTTGACGTCGCGCGCTTCATCGCCGGGTTCATAAACGCGCCCAGGGCCGGCGAGGTCTACAACATCGGGGGCGGACGCAACAACTCCGTCTCGATACTCGAGGCCTTCAAGCTCATCGAGTCGGTCTCCGGCAACGAGATGACGTATGAATATGTGGATCAGAACCGCCAGGGCGACCATATCTGCTACATATCGGACCTCTCGAAGATGCGCGCCCACTACCCCGGCTGGGACATAACAAAGGACCTGTTGACCACATTCAACGAGATATACGAGTCATGGCTCAGGCGCGATGATAAGGAAGGCGCGTAAACGGACCATTGCCGGGCTTACGGACCCCGTGGTCTCAGGCTTTCGAACATAACCCCCAAGAGGCTCTCCAAACCGATGGACTACAAAGAGGTCTACGAAAAGATAAGAGCGCTCAAGGCCAACCTTGCGAGCGTCATAAAAGGCAAGCCAGAGGCGATCGACCTGACCGTCACGGCTCTTCTGGCCAGGGGGCATCTCCTGATAGAGGATGTCCCGGGGGTCGGCAAGACCACTCTGGCGCACGCGCTGGCGCGCAGCATCAACGCCGCGTTCCAGAGGATCCAGTTCACGAGCGATCTCCTGCCCTCGGACGTCCTTGGCGTGACCGTCTACAGGCAGGCCGACCATACATTTGAGTTCAAGAAGGGCCCCATATTCGCCAACATCGTTCTTGCGGACGAGGTGAACAGGGCTACTCCGAAGACCCAGAGCGCGCTCCTTGAGGCGATGAGCGACAGGCAGGTCTCCGTGGACAAGGCCACCTACGCCCTTCCGGAGCCCTTTATGCTCCTTGCCACGCAGAACCCGCTTGAGTACTCGGGCACCTTCCCGCTGCCCGAATCCCAGCTCGACAGGTTTACCATGTGCATTATGATAGGCTACCCGGATGAGGCCGAAGAGAGAAAGATCATCGTGTCGTCCAACTCCTTCGAGATGACCCCTGTCGTGACAGCCGCCGATGTCGTAAAGATGCAGTCGATGGCCGAGAAGGTGCGGGTCGATGACGACCTCGTAGGCTACATACTGGCGATAGCGAACGCCACCAGACGCCACCGCGGCATCAGGCTCGGCGTAAGCCCCCGCGCGACCAAGGCGCTTTACAGGGCCGTCCAGGCCCACGCCCTCACATCCGGGCGGGACTACTGCATAGCTGACGACATCAAGAGATTGTCAGTCCCGGCGTTCGCCCACAGGATAATCCCGGCCGAGCGTTCCGGCGGCGACGGGTCGGGCCAGGCCCGCTCGATCATAGAAGACATTCTGTCCGGTCTGAGCGTGCCGGTATGACCGGCCGCCATTAACCCCGGCCCATGACTCTGATGAACATAAGGCCCGCCATATCGGCTCCTCTCCCCTGGCTTCTGGTCCTCGCCGGAAAGGTCTACGGAAAAAGGAAGCCCGCTCCGGGGAAGAGGCGCCCGCTTCTCAAGCTCCCCAGGTCCCTCTCCTTCACGAGGGAAGGGAAATGGTTCCTCGGCGTGCTCCTTTTAATCGGCATTTCCGCCATCAACACCGCCAACAACCTCCTGTACCTTATCGTCACGACGCTTCTGTCCCTCATCATAGTCTCCGGCCTTATCTCCGAGTCGACATTAAGGAAGGTCAGCGCCTCGAGGACCTTTCCCCGCGAGATCTACAGGGGGAGCCCGGCGATAGTCAGGGTCGCCGTGTCGAACCGCAAGCGGTTCCTGCCGTCGTTCTCGTTCAAGGTCGAGGCGCAGAGCGCAGAGGGTCTCAAGGCCGACCCGGTCTACATCTTGAAGGTCGCGCCGGGCGACGAGGTTGTAAGGACCTCCATGTACACCTTCGGAGTCCGGGGCAAGTTCACGCTGCCCGGCGTCAGAGTCTCCACAAGATTCCCGTTCGGCCTCTTCGTCAAAGGCAAGGACGAAAGAGACCCGTTGGAGGTCATAGTATTCCCGTCTCTCAAGGTGACAAAGAAGACCACGGTCATCCTGAGGAGCGGGCCCTCCGGGGACCTGTTCACAAGCGTCAAGGGGGACGGCACGGACATATACGGCCTGAGGGACATCAACGAAGGCGACGACGCCAGGCTCATCCACTGGAAGTCCGCCGCCAAGGCGTCGAAGCTCCTTGTCAAGGAGTTCGAGGAAGAGAAGGTAAAGAAGGTCTTCGTCGTCTTTAAGAACTTCTCGACCGGCGACAGCGAGGCCTTCGAGGAGGCGGTAGACGAGGCCTCGGCGGTATCGAACGCGTTTATTGAAAGAGGTTATTCGGTAGGGCTTAAAACGCTCTCCGTGGAGATCCCGCCGGGACGCGGCAGGACTCAGTTGACGCGCATACTGGAGGCCCTCGCCTTCATCACTCCGGCGGATAAATTGGGCTCCCCCAGGGTGCGGGTCGAAAACGCGTAGCGGCTGAAGAAATAAGATTTTCCTCCCGTCCGCGGGACCCCCGCGGCGCGCGGCAACCGTATATCCCGAGGCGTAAGACGGCTATGAAGCTCTCATCATATACTATTCTGATAACGTACTTCATCGCCTCCCTGGGCTACCTGTCGGTCTACCTTGTGGACGGCGTCGGTGCGCCTTTCGTAGCCGCCACCGGCGCTCTTGCCGCTTCAAGCCTGTATTTCAACCTGAAGGGCAGGAAGGTCGTCCATGATCTTCTGTGGAACATCCTGGCCGCCGCGGTCCTGGCATTCTTCCTGACCGACTACTTCGTCCTGTCCGGAAGCCTAATCACCGCGGCTTCAAGGATGCTTACGCTGCTGCTCTCACTCAAGCTCTTCGGGCTTGGAAGGAACAGCGACTACCTGCTCGTCTTCTCACTCGTGTTTTTCCAGATCCTGGCTGCCGCGGCCTCTACCGTAAGCCTATTTTTTTTCCTCTTGCTCGCGCTATTCGTCCTCTCCGGTATTTGGGCGATGATCATGTTTACGGTCAGGAAGGACTGGCAGGACAGCTCCAGGAAGGAGCTTCCGGCCGTTGAGTTCGGGTGGCCTTTTTTCATCTCCGTCATCGTCGTCTCATTCGTCTCGATAGCCGTGACGCTTCTGCTCTTCTTCATCATCCCCCGGATGGGGCTCGGGCTGATGGACCGCAAGACCGACAACCCTCTCAAGGTCACCGGTTTCTCGGACCGTATCGACCTGGGTTCCATCGCCCCCTTCAAGACAGACTCGACGGTCATAATGAGGGTGGAGGCGCTCAACCGGCGTCCGGGGCTCATTTATCTAAGGGGCTCGGCCTTTGACCACTATGACGGGGTCTCATGGTCCAAAAAGGTAAAGAAGGACGCGCTCGTCAAGAGGTCTCCGGACGGAAGGTTTTACCTCAAGGCTCCGGGTGGCATGGAGAGTCGGTCGCTGGCGCTAAAGATCCTCCTTGAGCCGATCGATACCGACTATATCTTCACCTCGACGGGCGCCTACGCCGTAGAGGGAAACTTCAGCAACCTCTGGGCGGAGGCATCGGGGGCGCTCCGTCTGCCCGCTCCCCCTTACTCAACGATAGAGTACAGGGTATGGTCGAACCCGGCGCCTTTAAATGACGCCCCGGCTTCCCCGCAGTACCTCGACACTTCCTACATCGACGGGACACCGGAGGGCGTCAAGATCAGGGAACTGGCCGGAAGCATCGTCGGTGACGAAAAGGACGGCCTTAAAAAGGCCCGCGCCGTCGAAGCGTACCTGAGAAAAAACTTCAGGTACACGCTCAACCCGAAAACGGACGGCAAAAAACCGCTTGAGGACTTTCTCTTCCGCTCGAAGGAAGGGTTTTGCGAACACTACGCCACGGCGATGGCCGTGATGCTTCGCGCCGCGGGCATACCGTCGCGAGTAGTCAACGGGTATCTGCAGGGCCAATGGAGTGATCTCGGAGGCTACTTCATCGTCCGCCAGAGCGACGCGCACAGCTGGGTCGAGGCCAATATCGGCGGGGCCTGGGTCACATTCGACCCTACACCTCCATCGGGAGTGACGCCCGCAAAGCCTTCACGGCTCTTCCTTTACCTCGATTACATGCGCCTCAAGTGGGACAGGTACATAATACAGTTCTCGCTCGCCGACCAGGGCAGGTTGGCTCAGAACATCGAAGGCAGGGCCTCGGGGCTGCTAGCCATTTTGAAAAAACCGACGGGGCTCTTTCGCTCCTCCACCGGCCGCGTGGTCGTCATAATCGTCTTATCGGCGGCTGCGGTATCGGTTATCCTGAGCCTGAGAAGGATCGCTGGCGCTAAAAGGAGGTCAAAGACCCCGGACTTTTACATCGAGATGACAAGGATTCTGAAAAAAAGAGGGATTCAGAGAAGGCCCGATGAAACGCCGCTTGAGTTCGCCTTGAGGTTGAACAACCGTGAGGTAAGCTTCATAACCGGAGCGTACCATGAACAGAGGTACGGGGGGGCCGGGACCGATAAGGATTTCATGGAAGAGGTCAAAAAGACGCTGGAGGGGCTCAAGAACACTCGCCGGTGACCTCTCTTTTCAGCGCCGGGGTTATTTTTGTTTTAAGCTTGCTGGATGCGCCGTATGTGGACGACATTTTTCCCGGATGAACTCATCCGGGCCTGTTTTACGCGCCTTACGCCCTCTTCCCCAGGTTCGTCGTGATGGCCTCAAGGAGTTTTTTCACCTCTATGGGTTTCGCCACATAGCCGTCGAACCCCTTGCCGAGGATATGGTCCTCCTCGCCTTTCATCGCAGAGGCCGTCAGCGCGAGCACCGGGATATTCCTGTTCGCCTCATCTGCTTTGATGATCCTGGTGGCGGTAACGCCGTCCATCCCGGGCAGATGCAGGTCCATCAGTATCAGGTCGGGCTTTTGCGTGGTCAGCACCTTGAGGGCCTCAGTGCCGCTGCCGGCCTCCACGATATCATATCCGTTGAGGGTAAGTATCTCCCTCACCAGTATCTTGTTCATCTGGTTGTCCTCGACCAGCAGCACTTTCACCTTGTCGTCGCCTCCCGGCATTCCGAACGCCCTCCTTTAAACCCTGCCCACGTTGCGGGCAAGCTCCGCGAGCCGGATCTCCTTCAGAAGCGCCTCGTTATAGACCCCATGGTCTTCCTTCTGAAGCACGGCCTTGATGTCGTGGCCCAGAAGCTTTTTTTCCCTCGCCGTAAGCTCATGCCCGGTAAAGACTATTACATGGGTCTTTTTCGACGCGGCAAACTCCCGGAGCCTCGTTATGTACCCGAGCTCGTCTTTGTTCCCGTCTATCCTGAATATAGCGATATCGGGGACGTTCTTATGCACGGATGCGACAGCCTCCTCTCCGGGCGCCGCCCTTAAGACCGAAAAACCTTCCTTCTCCAGGAACGAGGCGCTCTCATCGGCAAAGCCTCTGTCCCCGTCGGCAAGAAGCACCCTTATC
This sequence comes from Deltaproteobacteria bacterium, assembly GCA_016219115.1. Classification (GTDB taxonomy): domain Bacteria; phylum Desulfobacterota; class GWC2-55-46; order GWC2-55-46; family GWC2-55-46; genus JACRCH01. The sequence continues at coordinate 16,929 of JACRCH010000063.1, read as the reverse complement.
TGCTTTTTCTCCCTCTCGCGGCGCAACAAGCGGGCCAGCACGCTTAAGAGCCGCTCCCTGTTTATCGGCTTCTCCATGTACTCAACGGCCCCGAGCGCGTATCCGAGCTCCTTGTTGTCGATGGAGGATATAAGTATGACGGGTATGCCGGCGGTCTCGGTGTTAGCCTTGAGTTCCTTCAACGCCTCCCATCCGTCCTTTTTCGGCAGAGTCACGCCCATTATGATGGCGAAAGGCTTTTGCTCCTGCGCCTTTCTTAAAAGGTCCACGCCGTCAGCGGCAGTGAACACCTCGTAAGAGCCGCCGTCCAGGTATATCTCAAGGAGATGGTTTATGTCCTGGCTCTCGCTGCCGATAAGCACAAGCGGGAGCTTTTCCGCGCCGGACGGCGCGAAAATCCTGCTTGAGTATACCGGCACGTCTATCTCCTCGGTGCCCTGGGGGAGCTTTACGCTGAAGACAGAGCCCTTGCCGGGCTCGCTCTCAAACCAGATCTCGCCGTTATGCAGGGCCACAAGCCTCTTTGTAAGCACAAGGCCCAGACCCGTCCCCCCGTACTCCCTCGTGATGGACGAGTCGATCTGCTCGAACTCCTTGAACAGTTTTCCCCTGTCCTCTTCCCTTATGCCGATACCGGTGTCTTTTATCCTGAAGACGATGAACCTCTCCATATTCATCCCCGATGGCTCTTCGACGATGTCCCAATCGACCGTGACGCCGCCGCCCTCGACATTGAACTTGACGGCGTTGGAGAGGAGGTTGAGCATGACCTGCTTGAACTTCGCCTTGTCCGCGTGGAGCTTGGGCGAGGCCGGGACGGTCTTTGAGTCGATAGTTATGTTCTTTCTGTGGGCAAGCGGCCTGACTATACCGAGCACCTCCCCGAGGGTCTCGGTTATCGCGAAGTCCTCGGGCTCAAGCTGCATCCTTCCGGCCTCTATGCGAGAGAGGTCCAGTATGTTGTTTATGAGCTGCAGGAGGTGGCCGCCGCTTGAGTGGACGTACTCGACGTACTGGAGCTGTCTTTCGTTCAATTCCCCGAAGGCCTTCTCCTGCAGAAGCTCCGAGAACCCTATGATGGAGTTCAGCGGGGTACGGAGCTCGTGGCTGACGTTTGCCAGGAACTGGCTCTTCATCTTGTTGGCTTCCTGCAGCTCCATGTTGGCCAATTCCAGCTCCTGCTTCTTGCCGACGAGCTCTTCGTTGGCTATTTTAAGCTCATCGGTCCTCTCATCGACCTTCTTTTCAAGCGTGGCGTAGTAGTTCTCGAGGCTCTCGGCCATCTTGTTGAACTCCACGGCGAGGCTTCCGATCTCATCGTCCGTCACCACCGGGACGCGCTGCTTCAAGTCACCCTCGGCGATCCGCTTGGCCGAGTCCTCTATGGCGATTATCGGCCGCACGATGGAGCGCGTAAGCGCTAGCCAGAGGCCCCCGGCCGTTATGATCGCCAGTATCGTGAACGCTATGGTGACGGCTATGATGACGCCGGCGAAAAAATCGCTCTCCTGGTAGGCGGTATAGGCGGTGTCGGTCTCGGCCTTTATGAGCGTCTTGAGGCCGTTGATAGCATCGGTGAAGCTCTTGTTGCCTTCCATCCTTATGAGGCTCAAGGCCTCGTCCCTGCGGCCCTCTCTGGATATCTCCTCTACATGGCCGTGTATCTCCCAGTACTTCGCCAGGTCTTCGCGGAGGTCCGAGTAGACCTTGTTCTGACCCCGGGCTATCCCCATCTTCCTGTAGTCCGCAAGGAGCCGGTCTATCTTTTTCTTGTGCTCGCCTATGGAGACCTCAAGGTAGGACTTTGACGCGTTGTCGTTTATTATCGCGTGCAGGAACATCTCCTGACGGGCGGAGAGGAACTCGTTCTCGACCGAAGAGAGGGTCTTCCCCCTTTTAAACGAATCCGTGTAGAGCCGCTCGGTGACGTTGGCGAGCTGGCCCGCGTTATACAGGCCCACAAGTCCGCCAACGCCCATCATGAAGAGCAGCAGCGTGAAGACCGCCGCCAGCTTGTTCGAAATGCTCAATGTAGTGAATATCTTCTTCATCACGACTCGCTTGAGTTCGCGGTCTCTTCCGTAAACTCGGAAAGGTCTTCGTAAAGCAGCACTATGTTGGATATCTCGCCCCCGGCGTCATAGAGCGGTATGCTTTTGACCCTGAGCTTTCTGGGGGTCCCCGAGAAGAAATATTTTTTTACCAGAGAGGGGTTGTAGTTGATGATGAACTCGGTGGAGAACCCATCATAGGATTTTTTAATCGAGGGCACCATCCCCTCGCCTGCAAAGACGTCGTCATTGAATATTGAGTACTCCCCGATCGGGTTGAACCTGTTGTCCACGCCGAGATATTTCCTTAAAACGGTGTTGAGCATGAGGCACACGCCGTTCCTGTCGAAGACGGCCACCCCGAAGGGCGTCTGGTTAAGCACCCTTTCAAGGAATTTCTTCTGGCCGTGTTCCTTCTGGAAGAGGTTTATGTGCCCTGTCAGGGCGCCTGTGGACAGGGCAAGGGCCTCGAAAAACGCGGTGTTCGGCGCTTCTTTTTCCCTGAAAGCCGCGTACAGGAAACCTGTCGTCTCGTTGTTGTAAAGAATCGGGGCGCAGACGAGCGACTCGAAACCACGGTCTTTAAAGAGCCTGTACCCGTCGCAGGCGGCTTCGCCGTAGACCTTGAACGAGCGGGCCGCCTCCGCCCTCTCGAACCTCTTCATCTCAGAGACCCGTATGGAGGAGACTTCCCTTACGAAGTTATCGTCAAAACCGGCCGATGCCTTAAGCCGTAATGTGTCCCCGTCCAGCAGATAGACTGCGGAGCCGTCGGCGCTTCCCGTCTGAACGGCCTCCCTGACCGCGGAGTTGAAGAAATCGTTCTGCGAGATGGACCTTCCCGCCGAAGCCATCAGTTGGCTTAATGCTTCCATCTGGAAGGTCTTTATCCCGGATTCTTCCGCAAGCGCCGCGTTTTTGCGGTCTTTGAGGACCTGCGACTCGATGAGGGAGTCGAGCATGCGGTTAAGCTCCTCGGAAAAAAGCCCGATGGCAGAGAATTTGTCCTCGTCAAACCTCGCGCTGGCCTCCCCGGAAGAGACGCGTTTGGCGGTAGTCCTTGCCCTGTAGATGGGAGAGAGTATCTTCTTGTGGAATATGAGGCTTGACAGAAGCGTAAGCAGCGCAAAGCCGATTATGGTCTCAAGGGCCTGGGACTTGGTGTCGGAGAAAAGCTCTTTTCTGCTCTCGGCGACTATCGAGAGCAGTCGGTCGGTCTTTTCGGTCACAAGCACCGTGTTGACGTCGACAGCGTTATGAAGGAGCATTATCTCTTCCTGCGGCAGAGTGTGGCTGAGCCTCTTGACCTCGGTCTTTATCGTCTGCCAGTCCGTCGATATGGAGGCCATGCCTTCGGCGAGCTTGGCGTTGTTTTTAAGTATCCGCCCGTACTGCCGCCGATTCAACGCCTCGTTTATGTTCTCATCGAGCTTGTCTATATCATGTTTTATTATGTCGACGGTGGTAGTCTCGAAGCGTCTGGCCACGACGAACATGTCCAGGATGTACTCGAGCTTGGCGATAGAGACCCTTGCCGAGCTTAAACGGAAGTTGAGGTCGTCGTACATCTCTATCTGTCTTGCTTTGGAGACGAACGAGATGTAATCGACCAGGGCGATGACGAATATTATCGACAGGGATATGAGGAACTTCCGGATATTGGATAGGCCCGTGTAAGATTTCATGTCAAACCCTGTCTAAACAAAATGGCAGGAAAAAATCATAATAAAATAAGGAGATTTGATCTCATTGAAAGGCTACTTCAGGAGCTTTTGGACATTTTTCTGAAACTCTTTGAGCTTGATGGGCTTTGGCATGCAATAATCTGCGCCGCACTGGATGATCTTTTCGATGTCGTCACTGCCGTAAGCCGTTACGGCCAGTATCTTGATATCCTTGGTGCCGTTGTCGCCCTTTATGCGTCTGCAGACCTCGAACCCGTCGATCTTCGGCATCCTTATGTCAAGCACAAGGAGTTCCGGTTTGAAATCCCCCACTTTTATCAGGGCCTCGTAGCCGTCACCGGCGGTCTCCACAAGGTAGCCCCGGTCCATGGACTCGAGAGCCCCTTTAATGAACTCCACTATGTCGTGCTCGTCGTCTATGATAAGGACTTTTTTCCTCTCCGGGAAGAGGTCCTCTTTTATATCGAGCTTGTACTTCTCAAGAAATTTGACGAAACCCTCGTGATTGACCCTGAAGTGTCCGCCCGGGGTTTTAAAAGCCTCGATCTTGCCTGAGGCTATCCACTTCTTCACCGCGTTGATCGTGACATGGCACAACGCGGCTATCTCACCGGTCGTATAAGGTTTTCTGGTATCCATTAAATTCCTGTAAAAAGATTCTCCCGAGCAACCGGTCCGTACATCGGTACAGTCAATACAAGCGGAAATATTTCAGAAAATAAAGGGCAGTCAAGGAAAGGTTATACTTTTTATATTATTATCATATCTTTAATGAAATTTGTCGTCAAGTCATTTTTCAAAAAGTTTTTGCAATCGGTTTGATCCGGGGAAAAGGTGTTTTTTTGGAGGAGGCTTCAAAAAAACACTGATTTATTCGACAGTTTTCCAGTTAGACCCGTACTTGAGGTTCACCACGACCGGGACCTTTAGCTCCACCACCCCCTCCATCTCCTTTTTCACAAGGGCGGACAAAACCTCCACCTCCCCAACGGCCGCCTCGAATATGAGCTCGTCATGTATCTGGAGGAGCATCCTGGACTTAAAACCGCCTTTTTTAAGGAGCCTGTATATCCTTATCATGGCGGCCTTGATCATGTCGGCGGCCGTCCCCTGGATGGGTGTGTTGACGGCGAAGCGGGCTCCGAGACGGGCTGTCGACTCTACGGCGCTTTTGAGCTCCGGGATGAACCTGCGTCTGCCGAAGAGCGTGACCGTGCAGCCGCGCTCGAAAGCCTCCTCTATCGTCCTGTCTATGAACCTTTTTACGGTAGAGTAGTGCGCGAAGTAGTTCTCGATGTAGCCGGTGGCCTCCTTCATCGATATGCCGAGCTCGGCGGAAAGCCCGTAGGGGCCCATGCCGTAGATGATGCCGAAGTTGATGGCCTTTGCTCTCTTGCGCATCTCGGAGGTCACAAGCGAGGGCATTATGCCGAATATCTCGCCGGCGGTCCTCGTATGGATGTCCTCGCCTTTCATAAAGGCGTCGATGAATACCGGGTCTTCGGACATGTGCGCCACGATCCTGAGCTCTATCTGCGAGTAGTCGGCAGAGAAGAACGTGAAGCCCGCGTCGGGCACGAATGCCTCGCGGACCCTTCCGGCGGCCTCGTTTCTTACCGGGATATTCTGGAGGTTGGGCCTGGAGCTCGAAAGCCTCCCGGTGGCCGTCACGGTCTGGTTGAAAGACGTGTGTACCCTCCCGGTAGACGGGTTTATTATCTCCAGGAGGGCGTCCACGTATGTCGATTTTAATTTAGACAGCTGCCTGAAGCCTATGATAAGCGCCGGGACCTCGTGTTCCGAAGCGAGTTTCGTCAACACCTCCTCGTCCGTGGAAAACCCCGTCTTGGTCTTCTTGACGGGCCTGAGTTTCAGGCGCTCAAAGAGTATCTCCGAGAGCTGCTTCGGGGAGTTTATGTTGAACTCGACCCCGGCAACGGCGTATATCTTCTTTTCAGTATCCGCCAGATTTATCTCTATCTCTTTCGAGAGGTCCCGCAGCTTCGCTGACTCCACCCGGATGCCTGCAAGCTCCATGGAGGCGAGGACCTCGGCGAGGGGAAGCTCCATTTCGAGATATAATTTTTTCAGCGCTGCTTCTTCAAGCTTTTTATCAAGTAGTAGAGCTATCTCGTGGATTAAACATGCTTTTTTACAGCATGACATCTTCAGGTCTTCAGGCTCCCCGCTCTTGGTCTCTTCGTAGTGAGCGCCAAGGAACTCATACGCCAGGGTAGCGATGGAATGGTCTGATCTGGACGGGTCGAGGAGGTATGACGCAAGTGATGTGTCGAGGCCGACTCCGGCGACGCATATCCCGGCTTTGCTGAAATAAAGGTAGAGCGCCTTGGAGTTGTCGGTCTCCTTCTTTACCGAGGGGTCTTCAAGAAAGCCTTTGAACCGCTTATGCAGTAGGCTTTCGTCGATGCCGCCAACGCCAGCGGGTATAAAGAACGCCTTCTTGGTACTTACGGCCAGGGTAAGCCCTTTGAGGACTCCGGCCATACCCTCTTCCGTCATGAAGAGCGTGATAGAGGCCCTGGGGGCGTCTTTTAAGGCGTTCACGACCCGATCGAGCCCGCTCTCGTCGGTCACTGTAGCGTAGTCTGTCCCCTCCTCCGGCTCTACGGGTATCTCGGGGAGCAATTCCGAGAGGATCTTTTTGAAGCCAAGCCCGTTTAAAAGCGGCTCAAGGAGCTTGTAGTCCGGGCCATCGTATTTCAGTTCCTTAAGCCCGCATTCAAGAGGGACATCAGGATGAAGAGTGGCAAGTTCTCTTGATAAAAAGGCCTTCTCCCTGAAGTTCTTAAGATTATCCTTTAACTTCTCACCCTTGATTGCCTCAAGGTTCTCATAGATGTTTTCGAGGCTTCCGAACTCCTTGATGAGTTTGGCCGCGGTCTTTAACCCGACCCCCGGGACCCCCGGGATATTGTCTATCGAGTCTCCCGCAAGCCCCATCATGTCCCTTATGAGAGACGGGGCGACCCCGAACTTCTCCACTACTTCCGCGGGGCCGTACTCCTTTTCCGTCAGGTAATCGAGTATTACGGTCCTGTCGTCGACGAGCTGGTACATGTCCTTGTCGCCGGTTATGACCGCCACCCGTATCCCCTCCTCTGTTTCGACCTTCTTCACAAGAGTAGCTATGATATCGTCCGCCTCGAAAGACGGCATCTCGAGGGCCGGGATTTTGAAGGCCCCTACGGCCTCTTTTATGTAAGGGATCTGGACGCTTAAGAGGTCCGGCATTGGAGGGCGTTGCGCCTTGTATTCCGTGAACATCTCGTGCCTGAATGAAGGGCCTTTTACATCGAAGGCAATGGCGATATAGCCCGGCTTGAAGTCCTTTAATATCTTCCTTAAGGACTGGATGAAGCCGTATACGGCGTTTGTGGGCATCCCCTTTGAGTTCGTGAAGGTGGCCGGAATGGCGTGGAACGCCCTGTATATGAGGGAGGACCCGTCTATTATGAAGAGCCTGTCCCCGTTGCCTTTTTTCAGATAATCGCGCATAAGTCCTGTGACCCCGCCGTTGACAGCCCCGATGGGCTCAGGTATACTTCAAACATGTTCAAAAAAATCAAAAGAATTGCGTTCTTTTTTCTCTTCCTGTCAGCCTCAACAACAGCCTACGCGGACAGCATATCAACAGCCATCAATATAGTCGAGGGTTTTGAGAGGGAATCCGGCACGCTTCTCGATAAACTTGACCCGAAAGAGACATTGGGCTTGAAGAAGGCCCTCTCCGAAGAGAGGGTAAAGACTGTATCCGAGCTTAAAACGCTAGGGTGGACACATGCCCCTGGGGAGATCAGGTTCCGGCGCACCTTCAGTATAGTGGATTCCTACACCGGCCGCCTCATCACTGCCGTGGAAGGGCTGGACAAAAGACTGCCGGCGTCAACCGCTCCCGGGATAAAAGAGTCCGTAAAGAGGCTTGCCGAGCTTAAGAGAGAGCTTCTGACCGAGCTGAGGGAGTCGAGGAAGAACGAGATAGCCGGTGAAAAAGAGCAGCGACCCGTGCCGCTGATAGACCGCTCTCCCTTTGACACCACTCCGGGTGAAGCCCCGGGGATATGGTACAGATGACGTCCGGTATTTTTTTAACCCCCCGGCCCCTTTAAATCACAAAATTCCCTGTAGCTTGTACAGGGTCTCCTTGTAAAATCCTCCCCCTCAATGGGAGCGGGCAGGGGTGAAAAAATGTTTTCACCCTCCCCGCTTCCCGTTGCATCGGAAGAGCGCAACGGGAGCCCAGCCCTCACATCAAGGGAGGGGGTACTGGCTACGGCGGATCGAGAACAACCTCTTTTTATTCGTTTGATACCGGAGCTTGGCTATCGGGGTGGTTCATTTCCTACGGGTAGAATTAAGCGCGGCTTGCCGCGTATATAAAAACAGATTCCTCATCGGATACCCCGCGGGGAGGTTTCATAGGCCGGTCACTCGACCGCCTCAAAGGCGTCTTTGATTATGCTGGCGCACAACCCAGTCCCTGTTACCTCAACGCTTACCACATCGAACCTTGCCTGCCTGTCAACAAGCCCCTTTTCGGCCATGTAGTTCATCGAAGCCCTGGTTATATGCCTCTGCTTCCTCTCGTCAACGCTTCCCTCCGGCGGGCCGAACCTGTCCGAGCCCCTTGTCTTTACCTCGATAAACGCTATTACATCCCCGTCCATGGCCACTATGTCTATCTCGCCGTGGCGGCACCTGTAGTTTCGCTCCAGGATCTTATAGCCGTTTCTCTTGAGGAACCTGCCGGCCTCGTCCTCCCCGTCTCTTCCTATGGCGATCCTGTCCGTCACAGCGTCTCCGCCCGGCTACTTTTTTAACGCCACGCCTTTGAAGCTCAGGCGGTGTATGGGGCTTGGGCCTGTTGCGGCGAGGGCCTCAAGGTGCTCTTTTGTAGGGTAGCCTTTATTGCCGTGAAAGTTATACCGCGGGTAGAAGAGACTGTACGACTCCATCACCCTGTCCCTCGCGGTCTTGGCTATTATCGACGCCGCGGCTATCGAGACGGACAACGAATCCCCGGATACTATCGTACGCTGGTCGATATCGGACTCTACCGGGAAGTTGCCGTCTATAAGAAGAAGGTCGGGCCTTACGGAAAGTCTTTCCACGGCCCTGACCATCGCCTTCAGAGACGCCCTCAGTATGTTGATACTGTCTATTTCCCGGGGCCAGGCGAAGCCGACGCCTACGGAGGCGGCGTGCCTGAAGATATCGAATACGAGGGAGGCCCTCTTTGAGGGAGACAGGGTCTTTGAGTCTTTGATGCCGAGGTGTGTCGGTGGGGTTGTGAATATTACGGCGGCCGCCACAACAGGGCCGGCCAGAGGGCCTCTTCCGGCCTCGTCTACCCCGGCCACGCGCTTCCGGCCTTTTAAGAGGGCGTCTTTCTCGAAAGAGTCCATAGGTTCAGGTGTGCGAAACGAAGAGAAGGACTAGCAGGCTGTTGAAAAACAGCCCGACCCACCCTACGGGTGGGTGCCCCGGCAATCCATGGACGGATTGCCAAATTGTGAGACTTGAAAAGTCGAGTAATTTGTGAGATTTGGACGACTGGCACGCTCGCTGACTGCGGCCCCTGCATAGGGGACGCATAAGGCGAGCCTTAGAAATGTAAGATTTCCTTGCCAGGCAGAGCAACGCTCTGCAATTCACTTCGACCAAATCGTTGTTGAAAAAGCCATGGATGGACTTTTTCAACATCCTGCTTGAAAAGGGCGTGAGGCCGCGTTTAGCGGCCTCACGCCCGTCGAACCGGGTGAAACCGCGCTTATCTCTTTACCTTGATCCTGGCGGCCTTGCCCTTGAGGTTCCTGAGGTAGTAGAGCTTCGCCCTTCTGACCTTCCCCTTGGACAGTACCTTTACGGATTCAAGAGCCGGAGAGTTGACGGGGAATATCCTCTCGACACCCACGCCGTAGGAGACCTTCCTTACTGTGAAGGTGCCCCTTACGCCGCCGCCCCTCTTCTTGATTACGGTGCCTTCGAAGGGCTGGAGCCTCTCCTTATCGCCTTCCTTGATCCTGACCTTTACCAGCAAGGTGTCCCCGGGGTTGAATTCCGGAATATCCGTCCTTATATAATTCTTTTCAATATCCTGCAGTACACCCATACTACCCTCCTGTGAAATTACGGTTATGATAGGCAACAAAGACTGATATTATGCTTCAGTTTTTTGGTAATTGCAATATAAAATTGTTCATTTTCAGCGGTACGCACCCAGGGGTTTTCGTGCCGGGGAAAAGGATATTTCAAATACTCAGCCGGGCTTTACCCGATAGTCCCCTTGAAAACGGCCTTCTCGGCATTCGTGAGGTCCGCCTTCTCTATCAGATCGGGTCTTCTTTTGGCGGTCCTTGCAAGGCTTTCGATTCTACGCCACCGCTCGATCTCGGCGTGGTTCCCGGACAGCAGCACATCAGGGACCTTAAGTCCCCTGAAGTCCTCGGGCCTTGTGTACTGAGGGTACTCAAGGAGCCCGTCTGAAAACGAGTCTCTCTCGACGGAACCGGGCTCTCCAAGCACCGCGGGGATGAGTCTTCCGACCGCGTCTATTATCGCCAGTGCCGCCACCTCTCCTCCGGTAAGGACGAAATCACCGAGGGAGATTTCCATATCCACGAAGGCCCTTATCCTCTCATCGACCCCCTCGTACCTGCCGCAGAGGATTATGAGCCGACCCTCATTGGAGAGTTCTCTGGCAAGGGCGTGGTTCATGGGCACGCCCTGCGGGGTCGTGAGTATCACCCGGGCCTTCGGGCCTTCGGCTTTCAGGGCCTCAAGGGCCCTGACAACGGGCTCCACCTTCATGATCATCCCATGGCCCCCGCCGTACGGGGCGTCATCCGTGGTCCTGTGCTTATCGGTGGTGAAGTCCCTTGGGTTGTATGTATTGACGGACAGGACCCCCTTCGCAACCGCCTTGCCTAAAAGGCTCTGCCTTAAAGGGGAGATGAAAAACTCCGGGAAGAGGGTCAGTATGTCAAACCTCATTTTTCACCCGGTAAAAGACCCTCCAGGAGATGTACCGTCACGCGCCTGGTCTCCATGTCGACTTTTACGACCGTCTCCTCTATGGCCGGTATAAGTACCTCCCCGAGAACGCCCCGCACCTCGAGTACGTCGTTACTCCCAGTAGGGAAGATGTTGGTGACCGCGCCAAGGTGCCTGCCGTCGTCCGCCCAGACATCCATCCCCACGAGGTCCGAGTAATAGTACTCGTCCTCGGATAATGCCGGGAGGTCTTTACGGGGTATCGATATTTCGAGGCCCACCAGTCCCTCGGAACCGGTCCTCGTCGAGTACCCCTCAAGCTCGAATATAAGAGCGCCCTTGTGGGGGCGTACCCTTAGTACCCGCAGTGCTTCTCTTCTGTTTTTGCCGGTTATGAAAACGGTCGTCCACTCGGTCTCTTCAAGGTCGCCGTAAGGGGCTACCTTTATCTCACCCTTTATCCCGTGGACGCCGGTGATCCTGCCTACCGGAACGATATCTTCTTTATTCAATTATCTCAAGAACCGAGCGCTTTTTAACTTTCGTCGACGCTGCCGTCAGGATGGTCCTGAGGGCCATTGCGGTCCTCCCCTGCTTGCCGATTATCTTACCGAGGTCTTCTTTCGCGACTGAAAGCTCTATGACCGACGTCTTCTCGCCTTCTTTCTCGTTGACCTTTACGGCATCCGGATTGTCAACGAGCGCCCTGGCGATATACTCGATCAGCTCCTTCACGCTACACCTCCAGTTTGTACTGGTAAAGGGGTCAGGCAGCCTTGGTCTGCTTTGTGACACCCGCCTTCTTGAGGATCTGTTTTACGGTATCCGAAGGGGTCGCGCCCTGGCCGAGCCAGAAGTTTATCCTTTCGTTCTTAAGCTCTACCCTGGACGGGTTGGCCATCGGATCGTATGTGCCTACGACCTCCATGAAACTGCCGTCTCTCGGTGACTCGGAATCGGCTACGACTATACGGTAAAACGGTTTTTTCTTGCCACCCTGCCTGGTCAACCTGATCTTAACTGCCATTTACTTTCTCTGCCTCCGCCTTTTTATTTTTTATCGTTATGAGCCCCGGTTTATGCCGGGGAGTCTTCTCTTTTTTAGCGTTCTGTGACCCTGAGCTTATCATACCCACGGAGGTATCATCTGTTTAGCGTCCCGCAACCCTGAGCTTCTCATACCCCGGAGGTAGCACCCCGTCTCGTGTTACGCGACCCGGAGTTTTCCGGGAAGCCCCGCTGCGCTACATCCTGTTCTGGAAGAGCCCTTTGATGCCCTTGCCCCCGGAACTGCGGAGTTTTTTGATCATCTTTCGCATGTCGGAGTACTGGTTGATGAGCTTGTTCACTTCCTGGACCTTCGTGCCGCTCCCCTTTGAGATCCTCTGTCTCCTGCTAGCGTTGAGTATGGAGGGGTCCACCCTCTCCTTCATCGTCATCGAGTTTATGATCGCCTCGATCCTGGAGAGGTCTTTCTCGTCGACCTTCAGGTCCCTGGCCTGCTTTAAGGCGCTGAACCCGGGGACCATCGAAAGGATGCTCTCGATGGAGCCGAGCTTTTTTATCTGCTGGAGCTGGTTTTTGAAGTCCTCGAGGGTGAATGTGTCCTTCTTGAGCTTCTGCTGGAGCTCCTTCGACTGTTTCTCGTCAAAAGTCGTCTGGGCCTTCTCGATGAGCGTCAGGACATCGCCCATGTCGAGTATCCTGCCGGCAAGCCTTGACGGATGGAAGACCTCGAGGCAGTCCAGCTTCTCTCCCGTGCCGATGAACTTTATCGGTCTTCCGGTGGTGAGCCTCATCGAGAGGGCGGCTCCGCCCCTGGCATCTCCGTCGAACTTTGTCAGCACGACCCCGGTGACCCCTATGGCCTCGTTAAAGCCCCTGGCGGTATTTACCGCGTCCTGGCCCGTCATCGAGTCGGCCACGAAGAGTATCTCGCTCGGCTTGAGTATCTCCTTGAGGGTCTTGAGCTCCTCCATGAGCGTGCCGTCTATATGGAGCCTTCCGGCGGTGTCCACGAGAAGTATATCATAACCTTTTAAAGCCGCTATCCTGACAGCCTCCCTGCAGATCTCAGGAGGGTTGTTCATCCCTTCGCTGTCGAAACAGTCTACCTTTATCTCGGAAGCAAGCTTCTTGAGCTGCAGCACCGCGGCGAGCCTGAAAAGGTCGGCGGGGACTATATAGGGGTTCCTGCCCTTGCTCTTCAGGTGATAGGCGAGTTTAGCTGTAGTGGTGGTCTTGCCGGAACCCTGAAGCCCGACAAGCATTATGACGGCGGGCTTACCGGAGAGCTCAAGCCCGGAGTTCTCGCCGCCCAGAAGCGCCGTCAGCTCGTCATGGACGATCTTGGTGAACTGCTGGCCTGGTGAAAGGCTTTCAAGGACCTCTTTGCCCATCGCCTTTTCCTTGACAATGGCGATAAAGTCCTTGACGACCGTAAAGTTGACGTCGGCTTCGAGGAGCGCGAGCCTTACTTCTTTTAACGCCTCCTGGACATTCGCCTCGGAGATAGCCCCAAGCCCCCGTACATCCTTGAGGATCTTTCTGAATTTTTCCGAAAGTGACTCTAGCATTTCTTCCCTTGTACCCTGAATGAGACCTCCCGGCTCCAATCCGGCCGGGGAAACTTATATATCTCTCCCTCGAAAAAACGGGACGATAAAAAACCCTTCCCGGAAAGCTTCCCCGGGTTTTTCAGAGATTGAACAGGTAAAACCTTTCAAAACATTGAGTAAATTGTATAATCATATAAATAACCACGCATTATGTCAAGGTTATTATGGAAAAATGTTGAAGAACCCCTACATAAAACGCGGGGTTCTTAACGGCAAGGTCTTTGTCATTTTTACAGCCAGCCTTGACCCGCTTATGGAACGGATGCCAGTTCACCCTCCCCCATCTTTACATGGAAACCCTCTAGCCTGCTACATGGAATTTTGTGATTCAGCCCCTTCGAGGGGCGTCTTTTCAAGCCCGTACAAAGCCTTTGGGTGCATGACTACCCTTCTTATTTATCAAAAAACCCCTGTATTCCGCCGTCTGATAAGTAAACCGCGTAAAATAGCGGATTGACAGGACTATAGTCTTTTTGATAACTTAAGGCCTATGAGTATCTGGAATACCACCACAGTATTAGCTCTTTTGACACTTGCGGCGCTGGTTTTGAACTTGCCTTTCGGCTACCTGAGGGTTAAGACCAAAAAGTTTTCGGTGATGTGGTTTCTCTATATCCACCTTCCGATCCCGTTCATCTTCGTCTTGAGGACCATGGCCGGGTTCGGATACAAGTTCATCCCGGTCCTTGTAGTCGGCGCCGTCCTTGGTCAATTCATCGGCGGCAGGTTAAACACTTCGGTAAAGGCCTCCTGAAAATGACCCGCCACTCCAGACATTCAGGCCGCTTCAATAGATTTTCTCCGAAAAACGACACCCCGGAGCAGATAAACTCCATACTCGGCTCATCGTTCTCATCACTGGGTATCGCCGCCAAGATAAAGGAACACAACCTTAAAAAAGCCTGGGCCGAATGCGTCGGGGCCGGCATAGCCAAAAGGGCCGTCCCGTTAAGACTCATCGGCACCGTGTTGCACTGCACAGTGGCGACTTCCGCGTGGATGACCGAGCTTGTATACCAGAAAAGCGCCCTGACGGCCAGGCTCAACTCCAGGCTCGGCGCCGCTACTGTCACGGATATCATCTTCAAGATAGGGACCGTTACCCCTTACGGCACGGTAAAACCGCCCGCCCCGAAAGCCCCCCAAAGAGAGCTCACACCGCAGGAGTCTCGCTTCATAGAAGATACTACCTCGGGGATAAAAGACGATAGGCTCAAAGAGGCCATCGTCAGGGCGTTTTCAAGGTCACGGTCTTGAGCTTCCCGCCGGGGCCCGCAAAAAGACCGGCTCTTCGGTCTTGAGTACAAGCCCCCTGCCAGCCTCTATCAGGAATAACTTCGCCGGTTTTTTCGGGTCCGTATGGACGAACCTGAGCCTGCCGGCGTTCAAACCGGCTTTTCTCACCTCACCGAGCATCTCAAAGAGTCTTTTTACAGGGAAGACGAAGTATATCCTCCCGGTATTACCTGCCAGGTGTCTCGATATTTCGACGAGGTCAGCCAGGTTCCCTTTAAGCTCGCTTCTTGCCGCGTTCCTCCCCCTGTGCGGGCTTAACCTACCTGTGCCCGCCTTGACATACGGCGGGTTACTTACGACCACCGGGAAAGACCCCTCTGAAAAGACTCCTTTTAACTCCCTGAAGTCACTCTCGACTATCGTTATCCGTGAAGCGAGGCCGTTGGCCACAACATTTCTTTTCGCTATCAAAGCGGACTCGGCGTCGATCTCGACGCCGACGATACTCCCGGCGCCGGTCTTGTAAGAGAGCAGGAGCGGGACCGCGCCGGAGCCGGTTCCGAGGTCTATTATGGAGTCGGACTTTTCAGGGGACGCGATGAAGTCGGCAAGGAGAACGGAGTCGACGGTGAGCCTGTGGCCTGTCTTTTTCTGGATAAAAAAATAAGGGCCAAGCTCCTCGACCGTCTCCTCTTCCGATATCGACGGTAGTTTAGCCAAGCCCTTATCCGGTATCCCTGACATTTTCACGCCCCGCGACGGTCGCACTCCCGCGGAGTCCCGTTCTTCAGACAGTCGCCGCAGCCTCCGGGTTCTTGCCCCCGAGGAGGTTTATCGTCAGACCCGTTAAAAGCTTCGGGTAGAAGTAGGTGGACTTCTGCGGCATGACGAACCCCGCCTCCGCCACGGCCTTGACCTGCTCGATCTTTGTCGGGTTAAGGAGGAAGACGAGCTGGTTGTTGTCGTCCTTCATGGCGTTCAAGGCCTCTTCGGAGCTCTTTATGTAGATGAGGTTCTGCTGCTTCTCCTGCGCCTCCTGAGTTATCCCCAGTATCCTGGCTAAGACGAGCGAATGCAGCACCGTTACGTCGAGGTCCTTGAAGACATCCGGTATGGTTCTGCCGAAGACCTCGTCCATTGTCGAGGTCGATTTGATCGAAAGGATGTAGTAGACGTTACGGCGGCGGATATGGAGGCCAAAGGTCGACTTTTGAGCGCCTTCGAGCCTTTTAAGGAACTCTTTTCTTGTACCGGTCTCGGTTGATGAGTCGTAGGCGAACTCAAGGATATCGAAGTATTTCCCGCACTCGGCGAAAAACGCGTCTTCGCTGAAGTCCTTGAGGCTGTGCACGACCCTGTGCGTGGGCCATATCGTCATCCCCTCGTCGTCCATGTTCGAGAAGTACATCATCACATAGTTGTAGGGCTCGTCGCCCGTAAACTTCCCGGCCTTCTCCCTCATCATGTTCCTGTAGTTCAGAGCCGTTTCGTACCTGTGGTGTCCGTCGGCGATGAAGAGCGTCTTGTCGAGCATCCCGTCGGCGACGGCCTTTATAAGGGCCGGGTCGTCTATCCTCCAGACCCTGTTCTCTATCCCGTCGTCGTCCTTCACGTCTATCGTCGGGGAGCAGTTTTTTGCGGCTCGGTCGAAGAGGGCGTTGATGCCGGGCTTAGGCTCGGAGTAGAGGGAGAATATGCAGCTGAAGTTGGCGTCGGACGCCAGCATGAGCTTGAGTCTGTCGGCCTTCGGGCCTGAGAGAGTCTTCTCATGCGGGTGGACCCCCTTGCCGAAGTCCACGAGCCTGGTCAGGGCTATGAAGCCTTTGCGCGTCTGTTTTGTCCCGTCCTTCAAGGTATAGGTCTGCGTGTAGTAGTAGACGGCGGGCCTTTCGTCCCTCGCGAGAAGCCCTTCGGACAGCCACTTGCGCATCTCGGAAGCGGCCCTTGTGTACCTGTTGTCCGTCTCGGTGTCGGCAGGGTTGGTCTTGCCGAGGTCGAGCCTCACGATGTTATTCTGATGTCTTGAGTAGAGGTCGTCCTGCTTTTTAGACGAAATGACGTCATAAGGCGGGGCCATGACTTTGAACATGTCTCCGACCTTGGCGGCGTTATAAAGCACTCCACGAAACGGTATTATCTCGGCCATAGTAAACTCCCTTGCGGTAATAATCTACGATAGGAATTTAATAATTTACTATTGTAGTGTGGCCTTGTCAATGGAAAAGCGGTGGTGAAACTCCTTTTGACCCGGGCCGGGCGCCAGAGGGAAAAATGGATGGTTCGGCAGCGATATCAGATACTTGGCCGAGCTCCGGTATGCGTAAAAGG